>CAMNGO010000004.1 GCA_946538445.1 uncultured Lachnospiraceae bacterium | reverse complement strand
ATTCTTATCTATGATTGTACCACTGATTCCATTTTTTTTGTATAGGGGAATCCCTTGTCTGGGAGGAACAATATTATCACATCTTCAGGCTTCTAAAAAGAAAAAAATCATGATCATCTTTTAAAATTATAGTAAATATCAACACTATTAATGGAAGAATAGCATCTGTTGGTTTTTTGAGGCAAGAAGTTATCCTTTCGACTGGTACATTATTGCACATATTTATGGAAAACTATCTTTAGTAAAGAGTATTTTCATGGTATACTAATCCGCGTAGGTTTATGTCCATTTTCGAAATTGAACATAATATTACAGAAATAGAAAATATAAAACCATAACTGTTATCAGATGGAGGAGATGTATGGATATCAGAAGATCGGAAGAATTATATAAAATTGCTCTGGATCTTATGCCGGGCGGGGTGAATTCCCCGGTGCGGGCTTTCGGATCCGTGGGGAGAAATCCTTTGTTTATCGACCATGCAAAAGGTTCCCGTATCTATGATGTGGACGGGAATGAATATATCGACTATGTGTGTTCCTGGGGACCCGGGATCCTGGGCCATGCTCACCCGGAAGTGATTGAGGAAGTTCAGAAAGCTTGCCTGGACGGCCTTACTTTTGGTGCCCCCACAGGCAAGGAGAACCAACTGGCTGCCATGATCAGGGACTGCGTTCCTTCCATGGAGATGATGCGGCTGGTCAGCTCCGGTACGGAAGCTACCATGAGCGCCATCCGGGCAGCCAGAGGTTACACCGGACGGGACAAAATCATCAAATTCAAGGGATGCTATCATGGACATTCCGACGGACTTTTAGTGCAGGCCGGTTCTGCTGCCCTGACCCAGTCGGTACCAGACAGTGCCGGAGTGCCGGCATCTTTTGCCCGGCAGACTCTGGTGGCCCTTTATAATGATAAGGATTCCGTCAGGGAATTATTTGACAATAACAAGGACCAGATCGCTGCATTGATCGTTGAGCCGGTAGCCGCCAACATGGGTGTGGTGCCTCCTGAAGAAGGTTTTCTGGAATTTCTCCGGGAGATTACCGCAGAAAACGGAACGGTCCTCATCTTTGACGAGGTAATCACAGGCTTCCGTCTGGGAGTCGGAGGAGCACAGGCCTGGTACGGGATTAGGCCTGACCTGACCACCTTTGGAAAAATTGTGGGCGGCGGTATGCCCATGGCAGTTTATGGCGGCAGCAAAGAGATCATGAGAAATGTAGCTCCCACGGGTAAGGTATACCAGGCCGGAACCCTTTCCGGTAATCCGATTGCCACTACTGCCGGTATCAAGACCCTGCAGATCCTCAGCGACCATCCGGAGATCTACACAAAGATCGAGAAGAATGCCGGGAAACTGGCGGATGCCTATCGCGAACGCGCCCGCAAGAGGGGAATCTCCCTCCATGTAAATCAGGTGGGATCTCTCCTGTGTGCTTACTTTACCGGCGAGAAGGTAAAGGATTACGCCGGAGCCTTATCCTCCGATACAAAAGCCTATGCAGAGTATTTCGGGGAACTGCTGGATCAGGGTATCTATGTGGCCCCGTCCCAGTTTGAGGCTATGTTTGTATCAGCTGCCCATTCGGATGAAGACATCGACAGAACAATCGATGTCCTTCTGAAATGATGGAAGATTGGAAGAATACTATTCATTTACATATATAAATTTACATATATAATAAGAAAGGAAAAAATTATGGTACATTTTATCGGAGCAGGCCCGGGGGATCCCGAATTATTGACAATAAAAGGAAAAAGACTGATTGACAATGCGGATGTTATCATCTATGCAGGATCTTTGGTGAACAAAGAAGTCCTTTCCGGCGCCAAGGAAGGGGCAAAAATATATAACAGCGCCAGCATGACCCTGGAAGAGGTCATCGAAGTGATGAAGGATGCGGAGGCCAAAGGCCTGGATACCTGCCGTGTCCACACGGGAGATCCGGCAATCTTCGGGGCCCACAGGGAACAGATGGATGAGCTGGACAGACTGGGTATCGCGCATGAGGTTATCCCGGGAGTCAGCTCTTTCCTGGCTACAGCAGCCGCCCTTCAGAAAGAATATACTCTTCCCGGTGTCTCTCAGACCGTAATCCTGACAAGGATGGAGGGAAGGACCCCCATGCCGCCAAAGGAGAAACTCCAGGATCTGGCAAAACATAACTCCACTATGATCATCTTCCTCTCTGTGGGAATGATGGACGAACTGACAGAGACCCTGAGGAAAGAGTACCGTGAGGATACCCCGGTGGCTGTAGTCTACAAGGCTTCCTGGGAAGACCAGAAGATCGTCATCGGTAATCTGACCAACATCGCCGAAAAGGTGAAGGAAGCAGGAATCACCAAGACAGCTCTCACCGTTGTGGGTGACTTCCTCGGGGATGAGTATGAGCTTTCCAAACTTTATGATAAAACATTTACGCATGAGTTCCGTAAGGCCAAGGAGTAAGACGGGGGACAAGTATGGGTATACAGATTATTGGTATCAGTCATAAGAATGCGCCTCTGGAAGTGAGGGAGATGTTTGCCTTTACCCAGGAGCAGCAGAATGATATGATGTTGAAAATGACGAGCTATCCTAATGTGGAGGAGTGCGTAGTGCTCTCCACCTGCAACAGGACAGAGATGTATGTCTATGCCGGCTCTGAGAAGACGGGACAGATTTACAAATGCATGCAGGAGGTATTTTTATCTACTGCCGGTGCCCAGGAGATCGAGGAGATCGGGGAATACCTGCTCTTTTTCCACGGAGAGAGGGCCATCCGCCATCTCTTTTATGTGGCGGCCGGCCTGGACTCCATGGTAATTGGGGAAGACCAGATCCTGGGACAGGTAAAGACCGCCCATAAGAGTGCCCGGGAGATTGGTGCGACAGCCGTCTACCTGAATACATTTTTCAGGATGGCAGTGACGGCCGCCAAGAAGGTCAAGACAGACACAGATCTCTCAAGAACCTCTGTGTCCACTGCCACTCTGGCTTTGAAGGTGGCGGAAGATACCCTGGGTACATTACACGGAAAAAAAGTGATGGTGATCGGAGCTACCGGCAGGATCGGGGGGATCGTCCTGATGAATCTCCTGTCCGGATATGATGCCCAGGCTTATGTGACCACCAGAGCCAATAAGATTAATTTAAAACATGGAATGCGGGAATTCACGGATGTGGACTATGGGGACAGATATGATTATCTCGATGAGATGGATGTGCTGATATCAGCCACAGCAAGCCCTCATTATACCCTGACCTTCAATAAGATGATCAAGTATCTGGAGACGGAGAAGCCCCGTGTCTTTGTGGATCTGGCTGTTCCCATGGATATCGATCCCCAGATCGGCAGCCTGGAGAACTGTACCTATTATAATATTGATGATTTTGCAAAGATCAGTGAGGAGAACAACCGGAGGAAGCTCCATGAAGCGGAATCTGCAACCACCATCCTGGATGATTTTATCCTCCAGTTCCGGAAATGGATGGTCTTCCAGAAATCTCTGGGAGTGATGCAGAGTGTCAAGGAGAATTTCATGAAAGTCACGGAACATAAAGGTGTGAACAAGGCTTTCGATCATTTCTTCTACTGGGTGAGGGAAAATAACAGCCCGGAGGACATCGATACATTTTTTAAATGCATTGATCATTGATAAAAGAGAAAGAGCAGACAGACAAAGGAGAACAAGATGGGAAAACTATATGCAGTCGGGTTCGGACCCGGCGGACTGGAGTATATGACACAAAAATGTATTGATGTGATCAAGTCTGTAGATGTGATCACGGGGTATACCACCTACGTGGATATCATGAAGCAGTATTTTCCGGACAAGGAATATATTGCTTCCCCCATGATGAAAGAAATCGACCGCTGCCGCATGGCCATCGAGCTGGCAGAGTCCGGGAAAACCGTTGCCATGATCAGCTCCGGGGACAGCGGCATCTATGGAATGGCAGGTATCCTGCTGGAGATGAAACATGAGATGAAGTCGGATGTGGAGATCGAGACGATTTCCGGTATCACTGCCGCCAGTGCAGCTTCCGCAATCCTGGGGGCTCCATTGATGCACGATTTTACCATCATAAGCCTCAGTGATCTCATGACCCCACTGGATCTGATCATGAAGAGAGTGGATTGTGCAGGCCAGGGCGATTTTATCGCCTGCTTCTATAATCCAAAGAGCAAAAAGCGTGTGGATTACCTGAAAAGAGCGGCGGATATCCTGATGAAATACCGTGACGGTTCCACCCCGGTGGGTGTGGTCCGCAATGCAGGCCGGGAAGATGAGACTTCCTACCTGACCACCCTGGACAAGATCGGGGAAGCTCCGGTGGATATGTTCAGTATCGTTATCGTCGGGAATTCAAACACCTACGTGGAAGATGGAAAAATGATCACACCTCGCGGATACAGTGACAAATACGGTTTTGCCGCGGATGGAGGAAAAGATGAGTAATAAGGTCAGAATCGGCACCAGAAAGAGCCTTCTTGCAGTCGTGCAGACAGAGATCGTCAAAGACCGGATCCTGGAAACTTTCCCGGACAGGGAGGTGGAGATCGTCAGAATCGATACCAAAGGGGACCAGATTCTGGACAGGTCTCTTACTTCCTTTGGCGGAAAGGGAGTGTTCACTGCAGAATTGGAGGCAGAACTTCTGTCCGGGAAGATAGATATCGCTGTACACAGTGCTAAAGATATGCCCATGGATTTTCCGGAGGGTCTTGGGATCGGAGCTGCCCTGGAACGGGCGGACGTGAGAGATGCTTTCGTTACCACCACCGGGAAGAAACTGGTGGATCTGGAACCGGGCAGTATCGTGGGCACCAGTTCTCTCAGACGTGAACTGATGATCAAGGAAATCAATCCGGACGTGCAGATCCGTCTTCTGCGTGGAAATGTCCAGACCAGACTGCGGAAATTAAAAGAAGGAATGTACGACGGGATCATTCTCGCGGCAGCGGGAGTGGAGCGTCTTGCTTATCAGGATATGGAAGGATTCTGCTTCGATTACATGGATCCGGAGAGATTTCTCCCGGCTGCCGGCCAGGGAATCCTGGCTGTGGAATGCAGGCTGGAGGATGAGGATATGCATCAGGTTCTTTCCCGGATCAATTGTCAGGAGGCCATGTGCCTTCTTGAGGCAGAAAGAAGCTTTCTTAAGACGATAGGTGGCAGCTGTAATGCACCGGCTGCCGGTTATTGTAAAGAGGAAGATGGGTTCCTCACCATGTATGGAATGTATGCAGGAGATGGGGCTCACACCAAGCGAGCAGTCCGCCGGGTCAAGGTTCCGGAAGGAATCACAGCGGACGAAAAGAGAGGACTTGCCGCTTCCTTAGGTGAGGGAGTGGCCCATGATGTGAATAAGGGAATGGTTTATCTGGTGGGAGCAGGTCCCGGAGATGAAGACCTGCTGACCAGAAAAGGCCTCCGGTTGATCCGGGAGGCAGATGTGGTTGTCTATGACAACCTGGCATCCAGTTCTCTTTTGAATGAGGTGAAGGATGATGCGGAACTGATTTATGCCGGTAAACGCTCCTCCCATCATCACTTGAGACAATTTGAGACCAATCAGCTCCTGGTGGAACTGGCTTTGGAAGGAAAAAAAGTGGTACGCCTGAAAGGCGGAGATCCCTACATCTTCGGCCGGGGCGGTGAAGAGGGGCAGGAACTTGTGGCCGCCGGTGTAGATTTTGAGGTGGTTCCGGGGATTTCTTCTTCCTATTCGGTGCCGGCTTATTGCGGCATTCCGGTCACCCATCGTGATTTTGCTTCCTCCTTCCACGTGATCACCGGTCATGAAGGAAACCATAAAAACGGGGAGACCGTGCTGGATTATCGGACTCTTGCCAAGGAGGAAGGTACCCTGATCTTCCTTATGGGCCTTAGCAACCTGCCCAATATCGTATCCCGGCTTATGGAATACGGGAAAGATCCTGAGACCATGGTGGGAGTATTGCAGGAAGGAACCACCGCCAGACAGAAGGTGGCAGTGGGAAGGCTGTATGAGATCGTAGATATCGTGAAGAAAGAGGGCATCCAGACACCTGCCATCACTGTGGTGGGAGATGTGGTAAGCCTCAGGGAAGTTCTGGACTGGTATGGAAAGAAGCCTCTTTTCGGCCAGAGAGTCCTGATGACGGGAAGCCGTTCCATGACAGACCACTTGTCCCCACTCCTGAAAGAGGAGGGGGCGGAAGCCATCTCTTTCAGCCTGATCCGGACTGAGAAGATAAATGGACCGGAGCTGGGCAGAGCCATCGAGGAGATCGATAATTATAGCTGGATCGTCTTAACCAGTGTCAACGGAGTGGAGATATTCTTTGATCAGCTAAGAAGCTTGCACAAGGACATCCGGTCCTTCAATCATATCCATTTTGCCGTGATCGGCCAAGCTACACAGGCAGCACTGGAGAACCATGGAATCTATGCAGACCTGGTTCCGACCTTATTCTCTTCCAAGGATATGGCCGAGGCTATGATCCCTCACCTGACTCAGAAGGATCATGTCCTTCTCCTGCGGGCGGAAGAAGCTAACAGCCTCTTGCCGGATGCTTTGGAGAAAGCGGGAATTCCTCATACCTGTATCCCCCTTTACCATACAGTACAGGATGAAAGAAAAGCCGAGGAATTAAATCGCCTTGTCAAGACCTGTGATTACATTACATTTGCCAGTTCTTCCGCGGTGAAGGCTTTCTTTGATATGGTGGAAGACAAGGATCAGGTGGCGGGAAAATATATCAGCATCGGTCCTGTGACAACGAAGACGGCAGAAAAATACGGAATCTCCGTATCCAGAACGGCCTATGAATACACGGCCAAAGGCATCGTGGATGCCCTTTTGCTGGATGTGAGGGAGAATTAGAGCGGGAGGACATATGAAAACACAGATCAAACGGTTCTTGCTGACCCTGGGATTCATGACCAGGATTCCTGTCAATGTGGATCTGGGCGAGGTCAAGGACGAAGATATGCACAAGGGCTTTCTCTACTATCCTGTGGTGGGTCTGATCATCGGAATCGTGGACATGGCGGTATATCTGCTGGTTCGCCTTATCCTTCCTCCTGTTTTCGGCATCATTTTTGCCCTGCTTGCCAATTTCTGTGTCACCGGAGCCTTCCATCTGGATGGCCTGTCCGATACAGCGGACGGAATCTATTCTGCCAGGACAAGGGAGCGGATGCTGGAAATCATGAAGGACAGCCGCATCGGCACCAACGGTGCCATCGCCATGTGCTTTGACATCATGCTTAAGGTCTGTGGTTTGTATACCTTTGTGGCGGAATATGAGAAGTTTATCCCCTTGATGATCCTCATGATGCCCATCGCAGGAAAGATGGTGCAGGGGGCCATCGTCTATAAAGCAATCTATCCAAGGGAAAAAGGGATTGGGATCTATGTGGGAACCATCTCCTTCGGAACCCTGATCGGGACCATGGTCCTGGGAATTGCTGCCATGTTTGCGGCATATGCCTGGTGGGGTATCCTCATGTATGGGCTGCTTTTTGGATTCGCCTATCTCTTCCGGGTATATATCACCGGCAAGATTGGCGGGATTACAGGGGACGTCATGGGTGCGGGAAGCGAATTGGCGGAAGTCCTGCTTCTCCTGATGGTTTTGGTTATCATAAGATTCCGGGGATTTCCCATTGGAATCTCCAGCCGGATCATAGAGTTGTTATAATCTGTAATACAGAAAGGGTAAGGTTAGGAAATGACATTACAGGAAGCGATTGATCGGATTACGCCCCTCGATGAGGAAGCGATGCAATATACAAGTGCAAGATGGAATACCTTGGGGAAACCCCTCCACAGTTTGGGAAGACTGGAGGAGATGGTCATTTCATTTGCAGGAATCTACAGAGAAAAAGAGCCGCACATCGGGAAAAAGGCCGTGATCGTTATGGCCGCTGACAATGGTGTGGTGGCAGAAGGTGTAACCCAGACCGGGCAGGAAGTGACAAAGACCGTGACGGAAAATATGACAAAACATAACGCCACCATCTGCATCATGTCCGGCATGAGCGGAGCCGACGTATACCCGGTGGACATCGGGATCGTCACAGACTGCGATAATCCTAAGGTGATTTCCCGCAAGATCAAGTACGGTACGGACAATATGAGAAAGGGTCCGGCCATGACCAGAGAGGAAGCCATCAAGGCCATCGAAGTGGGTATTGAGATGGTGGAGACTCTGAAAGATAAAGGATATAATTTATTTGCCACGGGTGAGATGGGGATTGGAAACACTTCCACCAGCAGTGCCATCTGTTCCGTGTTGCTTGATCAGTCCGTTGAGAAAGTGACCGGTAAAGGGGCAGGTCTTACCAGCAAGGATCTGGAAAATAAGATCCAGGTTATCAAAGACAGCATTGCCGTCAACCATGTGGATAAGGAAGATCCCATCGACGTGCTGTCCAAGGTGGGTGGTCTGGATATCGCCGGGCTGGTGGGATGCTTTATCGGTGCGGCGGCACTGAATGTCCCTATTTTTATTGATGGTTTCATTTCCTCCATCGCTGCCCTGGTGGCTACAAGAATCGCACCTCAGTGCTCTCCCTATGTCTTCCCGTCCCATTGTTCCAATGAGCCGGCAGGACATCTGGTACTGGATGCCATGGGTAAACAACCTTACATCCTGGCAAACATGTGTCTGGGAGAAGGAACCGGCGCCGTCATGGGATTTACCATCGCTGATTATGCCTTCAAGGCGTACTGGGAACTGCCCAGCTTTGAGCAGACGAATTTCGGTACCTATGAGGAACTGGATTAATAAAGGAGGACTACAGTGTTAGATAATATAGAGATCGTTAAACCTGCGGATATAGAGAAGAGAAGTATGGAGATCATCACCAGCGAGCTGAACGGGCGTACCTGGCCCGAGCCGGAATTCTCCATCGTGAAACGTTGTATTCATACTTCTGCTGATTTCGACTATGCGGATAATCTGTGCTTTTCCGAGAATGCGGCCAGGATCGGTATGGAAGCCATCGCTCGAGGAGCCCATATCGTGACCGATACCCGCATGGCATGGTCGGGAATCAACAAGAGAAAACTGTCGGAATTCGGCGGGGAAGCTTATTGCTTCATGGCCGATGAAGATGTAGCTGCGGAGGCCAAGGAAAGAGGGGTAACCCGTGCTGCTATCTGTATGGAACGCGGGGCTGCCCTGGAGGGAGAAGTGATTTTCGCCATTGGTAATGCTCCCACAGCCCTGATCCGTCTGTATGAGATGATCCGTGAGGGCCAGGTGAAACCGGCCTTGATCATCGGTGCCCCCGTAGGATTTGTAAATGTAGTGGAATCCAAGGAACTGATCATGGAAGCGGGAGTTCCTTACATCGTTCCAAGGGGAAGAAAAGGCGGAAGCAATATCGCAGCCACCATCTGCAATGCTATGCTGTATCAGATGTGAAGAGAAGTAATTCATGAAGAGAAGTAATTCATTATGAAAAAACTGAGAGAGGGAGTATCCACCGGTTCCTGCATGACAGGAGGTGCAGCGGCATCTGCCATATGGCAGATGACAGGACGCTGCCCGGATATCATTGAGGTGGAGACCCCCATCGGAAAAACATTATATCTGGAAGTAATCCCCGAGGGGGAAGGAGCCTGTGGCATCATCAAAGACGCCGGGGATGATCCCGATGTCACCCATGGCAGTAAGATCATCACATCCGTTGAGATACTTAAGGAGGATGGCCCCATCCGTTTCATCGGAGGAGAAGGAATCGGCATGGTCACACAGGAAGGACTGAAGATTCCTCCGGGCGACTGGGCCATCAATCCTGTCCCCAGGCAGATGGCGGAGAAGGCCCTGCGGAAGATCATCGGGGAGAAAGCTGCCATCGTGACTGTCCGCATACCGGGCGGGGAGACCATTGCCCGGAAGACCTTCAACCCCAGGCTTGGAATTGTGGGGGGACTGTCTGTGCTGGGAACCACCGGTATCGTCCGGCCCATGAGCGAGGAAGCTATGAAGGATTCCTTGTTGGCAGAACTTCAGATGTATGCAAAACAAGGCTTTCATGAGATCCTCTTTGTCCTGGGAACCACAGGGGAGAATGCATTAAAAGAGCTTTACGGAGAATTCAAATGCATCCTTCAGGTGAGCAATTATATCGGATATATGATCGAGGAGGCAGTTGAGCTGGGATTTACCAGCATACTGATCGGTGGATTCGTGGGAAAACTGGTCAAAGTGGCTTCCGGAACCATGAATACCCATAGCCATGTAGCGGATGGCAGGATTGAGACTATCTGTACCCATGTGGCTCTGCATGGCGCACCGGTGGAAGTGATCCGGAAGATTTATGACTGCTACACGACCAAATCTGCCATGGAAGTGGTGGAGGAAGAAGGCTACGGGGACATCTGGCCGGACATCGCTCAGAAGGCTTCCCTTTGTTGCATGAAGACAGCCCACCAGATGGCGGAAGTAGGTATAATCCTACTGGATAGCAAGAATAACGTACTCGCCGAAAGCGAAAATGCCCACCAGGTACTTGACAAAGTGTTAAAAAGGAGATAATCCATGAGTTCGCTGACTGTAGTAGGAATCGGTCCGGGCAGTCCCGGATATTTTATGCCGATTGCCAAAGAGAAGATGGAAAAAGCCCATACCGTCATTGCTGCCAGAAGGCTTCTTCCCATGCTGCAGGAATACTGTCCCAGTGAGACAACCTGTTTTGAAGCGATGGGTAAGATTAAAGACACGATCGCTCTGATCGATCAGAGATTACAGGAAGATAAGGATGTAGTGCTGACCGTCAGTGGGGACCCGCTGATGTACAGCATGTATAAAACCATACTGAATGATCCCGTCAGCATAGACTGGGAGATCGAAGTTATCCCGGGAATCGGATCCCTTCAGATGCTGGGAGCAGCCTTCGGTGAGACCATGGAGGATGCTTTGCTTCTGAGTGTTCATGGGAGGAACCGCAGCAGGGGTTCCATCGCATTAAATGTCACAGAGAATTCCAAGGTGTTTTTCCTGTGCAGCAAAGATCAGGGCCCGGCCTGGCTCTCACAGATTATGCTGGATTACCATCTTGATGATGTGACGGTATATGCAGGTTCTAACCTTTCTTATGAAGATCAGGTGCTTTTGTCCGGCAGCCCTGGGGAGATGGTAAAACATGAATACCCCTCCCTCTGTGTGGCCATGATAAAAAATCCTGCCCCCAGAAAGATCATGAGGCCGTGTTTTTTAAGAGATGAGGACTTTGAGCGGGACAAAACGCCCATGACCAAGGAAGAAATCCGTGTTCTTATTCTGCATAAAATGAGGCTTCACCCGGATGATATCGTATGGGATGTAGGCGCAGGTACCGGGTCCATATCCATCGAGTGTGCCAGACAGGTGCCCTTCGGCCAGGTCCATGCAGTGGAAAGAAATGAACTTGCCTTGTCTCTGATTCAGAAAAACAAGGAAAAGTTCTCCGTGGACAATCTGACCATCTGGAGCGGGGATGCTGCTGAGACAGTTAGAAAACTGCCGGTTCCCGACAAGGTATTTATCGGGGGGAGCGGAGGCAGGCTGGCTCAGATCATGGAAATCATCGCCGCTTTTGACAAACCGGTGCAGGTGACAGTGTCTGCGGTGACCATAGAAACCATCGCAGAAACCAGTGAGATCATGGGCAAATATGATCCGGATTATGATATGATCCAGGCCACAGTCGGCCGAAGCCGCAAGATCGGCGGCTACCATATCGTGGATACAAACAATCCGGTGATGCTCTTCACCGGTTTTATAGGAGGAACCGTTTCGTGAAACAAATGAAAAAAGCTTTGGTTGTTGTTAGTTTCGGCACCACCTATGAGGGTGCTATAGGTGCCATTGTAAACATAGAAGAAACCTGTAAGAAAGCATATCCGGATTATGATTTTTACCGGGCATTTACCTCCGGCATGATCATCCGTAAACTGAAGAAAACACAGAATATCACGATTATGAATCCTGAGGATGTGATGGAATACCTGGTGGCGGAAGGTTATGAGGAAGTAGTCTGCCAGCCCACCCACATCATCGGAGGAATCGAATATGATAAACTGGCAGCCATATTAATGAACTATAAGGATAAGATCCCTGTGATTCGGATCGGGAAACCATTGCTCAGTGATGAGAGTGATTATGAGAGTGTCTGCAAGGCCGTTATGGATCAGGTCAAAGACCGCCTGGGAGAAAATGATGCTCTTGTGCTGATGGGTCACGGATCCGAGCATTCTGCCAACAGCACCTACTTTATGTTTGAGGATATGCTGCGCGATATGGGTTATAATAATACCTTCATGGCAACCGTGGAAGGTTTTCCGAAACTGGATTATATTCTCCGACGTCTGAAAAGAACTCATGTGGAGAAAGTGTTATTGATGCCCTTGCTGATCGTGGCAGGGCTTCATGCCAGAGAAGACCTGGCCGGGGATGAGGAGGATTCCTGGAAATCCATCCTCATTAAAAACGGTTTCCAGGTGGAACCCTTCGTGATCGGCCTGGGAGAATTTGATGCCATTGCCCGCTTGTTTGCGGACCATCTGGGGTCGGCAGACCAGATCTGAGAGGGTGACACCGGCAATCAAGACACCATATAAAGAGAGTAATATAATTAGTAAAAAATGAGATATGATACCATTGTGATCGCAGGAACCTCGGAATCGAGGGAAGTGATCAAAGAGCAATTAAAAGAAGAAAATAAAGTGCTGGCCTGTGTGGCTACCGATCTGGGAGCGCAGATGCTTGAGGAGTACCAGGTTGATGTCCATATCGGACGCCTGGATCTTAATGGTTTTCTGGAACTGTTCCGGAAGAACCCCTGCGATAGGGTCATCGATGCCTCCCATCCATTTGCCAGGATCGTTACGCAGACCGTGAAGGAGGCAACCGCGCTTCTGGGAATCGAATACCTGCGTTATGAAAGAAACCAATTAACCTATGATTACGAGAGAATCATCTCGGTGGCGGACACTGAGGAAGCCATAGATGTCCTGAACCGGCTGGAAGGGAACATTCTTCTGACCACAGGAGTCAATACCTGCGGCGCCTATGAAGCCGGGGTAAAAGATGCAGAAAAACGAGTGTTTGTCCGGGTTCTTGACAACGAAACCTCCTATGAGGGATGCCGGAAAGCCGGCTATCCGGAAGATCATGTATTTGGCCAGATGCCTCCTTATACTGTGGAAGATAATCTCAACCTGATCCGTCAGACCGACGCTGCTGTCATGGTTTCCAAGGACAGCGGAAAGACCGGCGGGGTGGATGTGAAGGTGGATGCCTGCAGGAAAGCGGGGATCACCATGGTCCTCATCCGAAGACCTGACCAGTAAATTGACAAAAAGGAATGAACGAATGGAAGATAGATTAAAGATGCCGCGTATCCTGTTCGCCGGAGCAAACAGTGGATGCGGCAAAACCAGCATAACCTGCGGTGTGCTGAAGGCCCTGACAGACCGGGGCATCCTGATCCAGCCTTATAAATGCGGACCGGATTATATCGACCCTATGTTGCACAGTCACATCACCGGACAGCAGTGCCGTAATCTCGATCCCTTCTTCTCCACAGGGGATGATCTGCGATATCTCATGGCTAAGGACAGCTGCCCTGCGGAGTTTTCCGTGGTAGAAGGAGTCATGGGATACTATGACGGAATCGGGATTTCCAGTGACAAAAGCACCTATACCGTTTCCGTGGAGACCAGAACTCCGGTGATCCTGATCATTAATGTGAAAGGCATGTCTCACACCATGATCCCCCTGATCAAAGGGATGCTGGAGTACCGGGATAACCCTGTGGCCGGCGTGATTCTGAACCGCTGCTCAAAAGGGATGTATCAGATGATGAAACCTGAGATAGAGAAAACTCTCCCCATCAGGGTGGTGGGATATTTCCCCCAGAAAGAGGGAATCCATATCGGGAGCAGGCATCTGGGACTTATGACGGCAGCAGAGATTGAGAACCTGGACCAGGTCATTGAAACTCTGGGCAAAACAGCAGAGGAAGGGATTGACCTTGATGCAATCCTGGAAATCGGAGCCGGAGCCCCCGGCCTTGCCGGTGTGGACAGGCCTCCTCTGCCTGAGAAAAAGGCCAGGATTGCCGTGGCCAGAGATAAGGCCTTCTGTTTCTATTATCAGGAGAATCTGGATATCCTGGAGCAATGTGGTGCTGAGCTGGTGCCCTTCAGCCCGGTAAATGACAAGAAGCTTCCGGAGAATATCGGAGGAATCTATCTGGGCGGGGGATACCCGGAGACTTATCGAAAAGAACTCTCAGAAAATGAGGATATGCTTCGCTCCATCCGGGAGGCCGCCCATGATGGAAAACCCATCATTGCAGAGTGCGGTGGCTTTATGTATGTCTGCAATAACCTGGTGGAGACGGACGGAAGCAGCATGCCTATGCTCGGCCTGATCGATACGGATGTGCAGATGACGGACCGTCTGTCCATGCAGTTTGGCTATGTAACCTTACAGGCCAGAACGGACAGTTCCTATCTCCATGCCGGTGACCGGGTACGTGTCCATGAATTTCATTATTCCAAGGCGGCCAACCCAGGTGATGCGGCGGTGCTGGAGAAATCCACCGGCAGATACTGGGATGGCCTGCATATCGAAGGAAGAATTCTGGCGGGTTACCCTCATTTTTATTTTCATAACTGCAAGGATATGGCACAGCGGTTTGTAGATATGGCCGCAGAGGTCGCAAAGGATACGATATGAAAATGATTTATGCGATGATCCTGGGATTTTTCCTGGATCTCTTGATCGGAGACCCCCATGGTCTCATCCATCCGGTACAGATCATCGGGTGGTTTATCACGAAACTGAAAAACGGGATGCAGAGGATGATCTACGGCTGCTCCTACCAGGAGGCCAGAGAGAGAGGTATGGAGCGGAAGGAGAAATCAGAGCTTCTGTGTGGCTACTTACTGACCACAGTGATCGTGCTGGGCACATTTTTTGTGATTTACGGGATACTGTTTCTGGCCGGAAAGATCCATCCTATGCTTGCCTTTGCTCTGGAGGCTTTCTTCATCTATCAGATTCTTGCCACGAAAAGTCTGAAGAAAGAATCCATGAAAGTTTATGACAGACTGAAAGCAGGCGATCTGGCCGGAGCAAGGATAGAGATCTCCTATCTGGTGGGCAGAGATACCATGGAGCTGGACGAGAGTGAGGTTGCCAAGGCAGATGTGGAAACCATCGCGGAAAACACGGCTGACGGTGTCATCGCTCCCATGTTTTTTATCGCTTTGGGAGGGGCCCCTCTGGGCTTTGCTTACAAGGCGGTGAATACACTGGATTCCATGGTTGCATATAAGAATGAAGAACTGATCCATCTGGGATATGCATCGGCACATCTGGATGATATCTGCAATTTTATCCCTGCCAGAATCGCGGCCCTGCTCATGATACTTGCCACCGCTATCCTGAAGCTGGATACAGCCGGCGCCATCCGGATTTTCCACAGGGACAGGTTTAATCATCTCAGCCCCAACAGTGCCCAGACAGAAGCCGTCGCGGCAGGAGCTTTGAACATTCAGCTGGGGGGAACCCACCTTTACTTCGGAAAACCCGTGGTAAAACCTACCATTGGTGACGATATCCGGCCGGTGGAATACGAGGATATCCGGCGGACCAACCAGCTGCTGTACGTAAGTGCATTTCTCATGCTCATCCTGTGTATCGGAATCATTGCCCTTCTCTGGATAGGGCTGGGAAAAGGCATCCTATGATAAAAAGAAAGAATAAAACAGAGGTTAGAGAAGATGAAAACAGATTGTCATGGCGGAAATATCTATAAGAAGGCCAAAGAACTGGGAATCAGCCAGGACCGGATCATGGATTTTTCTGCCAATATAAGCCCCCTCGGGATACCGGAGGAGATCCGTCAGACAGTCATTGCCTCCATCGATGACATGATCAATTACCCGGATCCGGAATGTACAAGACTGCGGGAAGCCATAGCAGAGAATGATAGAGTCAGGGAAGAATGGATCACCTGCGGTAACGGAGGCGCTGATCTTCTTTTCCGTCTTGCATTTGGAATGAAACCGAAGAAAGTTCTTCTTCCGGTACCCGCTTTTGTGGAATATGAGGAAGCTCTGCGGACGGCCGGAGCTGACATTACTTATTACAGAATGGATGAAGACCTGCTGCCCAAGGAGGACCTCATCCCTGAGATAACAGGGGAGTACGATATGCTGATCCTCTGCAATCCAAACAATCCCACCGGCCTCCTACTGGACAGGGACTATCTGCTGAGAGTGCTGGATAAGGCAAAAAAAGAAGGAGTCTTCCTGCTGCTGGATGAGTGCTTCCTGGAAATTTGCAGGGAAG
Source organism: uncultured Lachnospiraceae bacterium (assembly GCA_946538445.1). Taxonomy (GTDB): domain Bacteria; phylum Bacillota; class Clostridia; order Lachnospirales; family Lachnospiraceae; genus Anaerobutyricum. The sequence goes on along the minus strand of CAMNGO010000004.1, from coordinate 15,367 downwards.
AGGAAAATCTCACCCTAAAACCATATCTGGGAAAATATGACAATCTGATCATTCTGAAATCATTTACCAAATTATACGCCCTTCCGGGAATCCGTCTGGGATACCTGTTGAGCAGTAATCCGGACGTCATAGAGGCAGTCAACCGGGCCGGACAGTCCTGGTCCGTCAGCAACCTGGCCCAGGAGGCCGGTATCTGCGCCCTGTCTCTAAAAGACTACAAGGAAAGGGTGATAGATACCGTTGCCCGGGAACTGGCCTTCATGAAAAATGAGATGGCATCACTGCCCATCCGTCTTTACGACGGAAAGGCAAATTACCTCTTTTTCCGGGCACCCGGCCGGGAGGATCTGGACAGGGAACTTGAGCAAAGGGGAATCATGATAAGAAACTGCAGTAATTACGTCAATCTGGGCAGAGACTACTGGAGGGTTGCAGTGAAGGATCACACATCCAACTGCCAACTGATCCGGGCATTGAGAAATATTCTTCCGGAGAATTGATCTCCGTCTGACCGGAGTAAGTTTTGATATAGTGAGGAACACAGATAAGGACAGGAGGATTATATGGCGAAAGCAATTATGGTTCAGGGGACCATGTCGAATTCCGGGAAGAGTTTTGTCACAGCAGGTCTGTGCCGGGTCTTTAAGCAGGATGGCTACCGGGTTGCCCCCTTTAAATCCCAGAATATGGCTTTGAATTCTTATATCACAAAGGAGGGGCTGGAGATCGGGCGTGCCCAGGCCATGCAGGCGGAAGCTGCCATGATCGAACCCACCCACTGGATGAACCCCATCCTTTTGAAACCTACTTCCAACATGGGCTCTCAGGTTATCGTAAACGGGGAGGTTTATGATAATTTAAGCGCCCAGGCCTACTATAAGATGAAAGACAGCCTGGCTCCGGAGGTTATGAAAGCTTTCCGCCACCTGGCAGAGGAAAATGACATCGTGGTGATCGAAGGCGCGGGTTCCCCCGCGGAGATCAACCTGGCGGAAAATGATATCGTGAATATGGGTATGGCCAAGATGGCCCAGGCCCCGGTAATCCTGGTGGCAGATATCGACCGGGGAGGCGTCTTCGCCTCCGCTTACGGAACGGTCAAATTACTTCCACAGGAAGACCAGGACAGGTTCTGTGGTATCGTCATCAACAAATTCCGGGGAGATGTGGAGATTCTGAAACCGGGTCTTAAGATGCTGGAGGACCTCACCGGGAAACCTGTCCTGGGGGTTCTGCCTATGGAGAAAATCGATGTGGATGACGAGGACAGCCTCTCTGACCGCCTGAACCAGAAAGAGATTCAGGAAGGGATCGATGTGGCGGTAATCCGTCTTCCCCATATCTCCAACTTTACCGATTTCAGCGTATTTGAACTGATCAAAGGAGTATCCCTGCGATATGTGACAGATAAAAAAGAGCTGGGAGAACCGGATCTGATCCTGCTCCCGGGAACCAAAAACACCATGGCTGATATGGAGTGGCTCATAGAAAATGGTCTGGAGGCTGCCATAATCCGCCAGGCACGCAGGTGCCGCATCATCGGGATCTGTGGAGGATTCCAGCTCCTGGGTAAGGAATTACATGATCCGGAAGGAGTGGAACATGGTGGAGACATGAGAGGACTCGGACTTCTGGACCTGGCCACCACCTTCAAAGGGGATAAGACCAGGACCCGCATTCAGGGTACCTTCTCTGAGGATCATAATCTCTACCATCTGGAAAACCGCAGCGTGGAAGGGTACGAGATCCATATGGGTATGACGGAAAACCTGGGTAACGCAGTTCCCATCCTCACCCTGGAAGATGGAAGAACAGATGCCTACATGACACCGGACGGGAGGATCTGGGGAAGCTATCTCCACGGAATCTTCGACAATGAAGAACTGGTCTTCGGTCTGGTTCACGAGATCATGAAGGAGAAGGGAATCGACCCGGAGGCGGACGAATTAAGCATTGCAGAATATAAAGAGATCCAGTATGATAAGCTGGCAGATCTGATCAGAAACAATCTGGATATGGACAGGATCTACCGGATCCTGTTTGGAGATAAGGCATCAGCCGAAACTCCCGCGGAGGAAAGCCCTGACCTTAAGAAGGATAAAGAGGAAGCGGAGAAAGGCCCCATCGGCTGCGGCGGCCTCAGGGATGACACATCAGGTGTCGGACTGGTCCATCTTTACTGTGGAAACGGGAAAGGCAAAACCACCTGTGTCATGGGCCTGACCACCCGGGCCAGCGGCAGCGGCAAGAAGGTTCTTCTCTACCAGTTCCTCAAGGACAACAGCTCCAGTGAGAGAAATGTCATTGATTATCTGCCGGGAGTGACGGTGATCCCCAGCTTCGATGTGGAGAAATGGACGTTCGCCATGAACGAGGAAGAACTGGCTGATCTTCATCGAAAGAATGATGAGATGCTGGACCGCCTCTTCCGGATGGCAGGGGATTACGATATGCTGGTGCTGGATGAAAGCCTGTATGCCATAGATAAAAATCTCCTCTCCGAGGATAAAATGATCCGGCATCTGGAGGAAAAACCGGAAGGCCTGGAAGTGGTATTAAGCGGAAGGAATCCCTCCCAGCGCATGATCGACCATGCCGATTATGTTTCTGAAATCTGCAAGAGAAAGCATCCCTTTGACAGGGGAATCTCCGCCCGGAAAGGAATAGAGAAGTAGAGTATGGCAAGATTTCCATTATTTATTGATATATCATCCTTGACATGTCTGGTTTTCGGAGGAGGGAAAGTAGCTCTCAGAAAGATTGAGACCCTTCTTAGATATGATGCCCGGATACAGGTCGTTTCCGCAGCGGTGGACCCGGGGATCGTCAGGCTCCTGTCTCCCGATCAGATTCATCTGTTGGATATCTCTGTTCCCGGGGATACACACCTGAAGCCGGGAAACTGCGGAGAATCCCGGAGGGAGGGCTCCCCTGAATATTGGCTGGAGGGGGCGGACCTGGTGATCGCTTCCACCAATGACAGGGAAGTGAATCATTATATCGCTGCCTTGTGTAGGGAACGCGGCATACCGGTCAATGTCATTGATGCGCCCGAGGAGTGCAGCTTTCTCTTTCCATCCATCGTGAAGAAGGGGGAGATCAGTATCGGGATCAATACGGACGGTCAGAGTCCCATCGTTTCAAAAAAGGTGAGACAGGAGATCGAAAAAGCAGTCCCGGACTACTATGGAGAGATTGCCGCCCAGCTGGGAGATGTGAAAGAATATGTGAAAGAAACATTTCCTGAGGAGAGCCGCAGGAGGGCTATTCTCAAAGAGGCAGCCGAGAAGGCCTTCTCCCGGAGAAGACCTCTGACGGAGGAGGAGCTGAAAGGAATTTACGGCTGAAATATAAAGAGAGAACATAATAATTTAATGATAGGAAGTTGTGTAGCTTTATGGTAAAATATGTGGAAGATCTCCCGGATATAGATACCTACCTGGAATTGAGGGAGGCGGTCGGTTTCAGACCCTTATCCCGGGACCAGGCCAGGAGGGCTCTGAACAACAGTCTGTATGTCCTTACTGCATTTCAGGATGGAAAAGCAGTAGGTATGGGACGTATCGTGGGAGACGGGGCTGTGATCTGCTATGTGCAGGACCTGATCATCCGTCCCGAGGTTCAGGGGCAGGGCATCGGAGGGACGATCCTTCGGACTTTGAAGGAATTTGTCACCGGGCTGGGTTATCCCGGTACCACCATGATGTTTTGTCTCATGTGTGCCAAAGGGAGAGAGGAATTTTATAAAAAGTATGGGTTCATTGCAAGACCAACGGACGATCTTGGTCCTGGAATGATTACATATCTGGAATTGTGAAGGAGGAGAGTATCATGTTTCGAAGAAGAAGATTAAGATCCAGTGAGTACATGCGGGCATTGGTTCGCGAGACTTCGGTGAGTGTGGATGACCTGATCTACCCGATTTTTGTGGTGGAGGGGGAGAATCAGAAGAATCCCATCAGCTCCATGCCCGGAATCTACCAGTACAGCATCGACCGGATCGACGAAGAGCTTGACCGTATACGGGAGGCAGGGGTTAAAGGAATCCTCATTTTCGGTATTCCGGCCCACAAGGATGAAGTAGGCTCAGAAGCTTACAACGAGCATGGAATCATCCAGGAAGCCATCCGCCATATCAAGAAGGTATTCCCGGAACTCATTGTCATCGCTGATATCTGCCTGTGTGAATACACATCCCATGGCCATTGCGGCGTGATCAAAGACGGGGAGATCTTAAATGACGAAACCCTTCCGCTGCTTGCCAGGACCGCTGTTACCTGTGCTCAGGCAGGGGCAGATATGGTAGCTCCATCCAATATGATGGACGGCCATGTGGCAGCCATTCGGGAAGCTTTGGACGAGGCAGACCTTAAGACAGTGCCGATCATGTCCTACACAGCCAAGATGGCTTCCGGCTATTACGGACCATTCAGGGATGCAGCACATTCTGCTCCCGGTTTCGGCGACAGAAAAACTTATCAGATGGACTACCATAACCCGAGGGAAGCCCTCAGGGATATGTGGGATGATATCAATGAAGGCGCAGATATCCTGATCATCAAACCGGGCCTTGCCTACATGGATATCCTGAAGATGGCATCCCAGGAGACGGATATGCCTCTCGCTGTTTACAATGTAAGCGGGGAGTACTCCATGGTGAAAGCAGCTGCCGCCAACGGCTGGATCGATGAGAAGAGGATCGTCATGGAGAATATGATCGGATTCAAACGTGCCGGTGCCCAGATGATCATCACCTACCATGCCCTGGATGTGGCAAAATGGATAAAGGAAGGTTATTGATAACAGTTGACGCAAGACACCCTGTCATTTATAATTTTATGACAGGGTGTCTTTTTGTGTATTACTGCTCAGATAATGATTTTACGGGGTATAGAGATGACAAAATTATTCGTAAAAAAACCTTTCCTGACATTTGTTACGGTAATCATCGTAATTACCATCGGCTTTGTCAGTCTTTCAAATATGCAGACCAATCTTCTGCCTGATATGGAGCTGCCTTACCTGGCAGTGATTGTGACCGATCCCGGCGCTTCACCGGAGGAAGTAGAGATCGAGGTCGTCAAGCCCACCGAGTCTGCCCTGGGTGTGATCAGCGGGGTGGAGAATGTAATAAGTACTTCCTCCAACAATTACGGTCTGGTCATGCTGGAGTTCGTGGAGGATATCGATCTGGATTCCGCTCTTGTGAGAGTATCTCAGGCGGTGAATTCCATCGAATATCCGGAGGGGTGCGGGACCCCCAACATCCTGGAAATCAGCATGGATATGATGGCCACCATCTATGCCAATGTGAATTATACGGACAAAGACCTTAAGGAACTCACCGCATTTTCCGAGAATTATGTGCAGCCCTACCTTGAAAGGCAGGACGGTGTGGCCAGCGTCTCCGCCACAGGTGGCATCGTCAACACGGTGGAGATCCGTCTGGATAAAGACAAAATCAAAAAAATCAATGATAAACTGGAAGAGCATGTGGAAAGTAAGATGGAGGATGCCCAGGAAGAGATCGATGAAGGAATGGATAAAATCAACGATGGCAAGTCCACTTTGAATTCCCAAAAGAAGAAGCTTCAAAAACAGCAGAATTCCACCAATAAGAAACTGGCCAAGGCCAACACGGAGCTGTCCAAAGCCCAGTCCAACAAGGCGGCCTACGAGGCCAATCTGAACAGTCTCAAGACAAGCCAGGCTGCTCTGACCGCAGAGAAGAAAGCTTATACCGATGCCAAAGTGCAGGAGAATTATCAGTCATTGAACACCATGTTTTCCGGTTTTAAGGAGAGCTTCGGGGACTATGCTGCTGCCGCCGGGATTGAGATCCCGGGGAGCGTGAAGGACTGTATCGATCATCCGGATAAGTTCAATGCCTTCGTAAAGTGGATGACCGAAATGGGATACGGAGATCAGATATCCAGCCTCTCCGTGGATTCCATGAAACAGCTCTATCAGGCTGTGGAAGTGAGAATTCCCGAGATTGATACGGAACTGAATAATCTGAAGACAGAGATCGCCGCAGCCAAGGCCACGGTGGATCAGATCAATAAAAAACTCAAGAACCTTGACAAGATGCAGCAGGCTGCCATCGCCGGTGGCTATCAGGCCGCCGCGGGTTTCGGGGCAGGCCAGGCGCAGATTTCCGCGGCCCAGTCCCAGCTTGACAGTGCCAAAGAACAGCTGGAATCTGCCCAGGACCAGCTGGATGAGTCCCGTGAGGATGCCTTGTCCAATGCCAACATCAATGCTCTCCTCACGTTGGATACCCTGTCCTCCCTGATCTCTGCACAGAATTTTGCCATGCCTGCAGGTTACATTGATGATAAGAAGGATAATCAGTGGCTGGTGGAAGTGGGAGAGGAATATGAGGATGTGGAGACTCTGGAGAAGATGGTCCTCACGAAGATTGACGGGGTCGGGACCATCACCATCTCCGACGTCGCGGACGTGATCACCATCGATAATGCCGGGGAAAGATACTCCAAGGTAAACGGGCAGGATGCCCTGATGCTGTCCATCTATAAAGCATCCACTGCCAGCACCGGAGCAGTCTCCAAAAACATTCGTCAGGCCTTCACGGAGCTGGAGGAAAAATATGAAGGGTTGTCCTTCACTATCATGATGAATCAGGGAGATTACATCGACAGGGTATTGAGCAGTGTTTTAAGCAGCATCCTTCTGGGAGCTTCCCTGGCCATTCTGGTTCTGGCCTTGTTCCTGCGGGATGTGCGACCCACCGTTGTGGTGGCATTCAGTATTCCTTTCAGTGTACTTTTTGCCATCATTCTGATGTACTTTTCAAAAATCACCATCAATGTTATGTCCCTGGGCGGTTTATGCCTGGGAATCGGTATGTTGGTGGATAACTCCATCGTGGTGATGGAGAATATATACCGACTGAGAAATAAGGGATATACTGCTCCGCAGGCAGCGGTTTACGGAGCCAGACAGGTGGTTGGCCCCATCGTGGCGTCCACCATCACCACTGTCTGTGTATTCTTACCTATGGTATATACCACGGGAATCGTCAGCCAGCTGCTGATTCCCTTTGCATTTACCATCTCATTTGCCCTGATGGCATCCCTTCTGGTGGCAGTCACGGTGGTTCCCTCCCTGGGTGCGGTGCTTCTTCGCAAACCCAAGGAGAAGAAATCCGCCTTGTATCAGAAGATACTGGATCTTTATGGGAAGGTGCTTGAATTCTGCCTCAGGCTAAAATTCATCCCTCTCCTGATCGCCATAGGACTTTTCGCCTTTTTTGCCTGGAGACTGTCCAGCACGGGACTGGTGCTCCTTGACGACATGGAGAGCAATCAGATCACCGGATCCATGCTTATGGGGGAGAAGAAGGATAAAGAGACCTGCTTCGCCACCGCCGACGAAGCCATGAGAAGGATCCAGGAAGTGGAAGGGGTATCCAAGGTAAGCGTCATGGATGGCAGCACCGGGCTTCTGACAGGCCTGACGGGTTCTGCATCTTCTGACTCCTACAAGTCATTTACCCTCTATATCATCACCGATGAAGACATAAAAACCACGGAAGAGTTCCGCAGGATCATCAAAGACATCCAGGACGTCACTTCCGATATCGACTGTGAGGAATTCACGGTGGCTTCCTCTGCCGTGGGAACCATGGGCAATATCATGAGCCAGGGTATGGAGGTCAGGATCACCGGATCCGACCAGGACCAGCTCATCACCATCAGCGATGACATCATGAAGATGATGGAATCCGTGAAAGGTTTCGAGAATATCAGCAATAATATCGATGAGAAGAACCGTCAGATCCACCTTACTTTAAGGAAAAACAAGCTTGCCAAACATAACCTGACCGTGGCACAGGTATACCAGCAGATCAGTGAGAAGATCGCATCGGACAAGACAGCCATCACATTGAGCTATGACGACGGGGATGTGGATGTCAACATCGTCAAGGATGACAGGGAACTGCTCCGCTATGAGAATCTTATGGATATGAAGATCAAGGCCACCGAGACCGATGAGGACGGCAAGAGCGTAGAGAAGGAATATAAGCTCTCCACTTTTGCAAAGAGCAAAGACGGCTATACCATGGATAACATCACCCGGGAGAATCAGGTGCGTTACCTGAGCGTCACGGCAGAGACTGCCGATGATGCCAACACGACGCTCCTCTCCAGAGAACTCCAGAAACAGATCGACCAGTACTCCATACCGGAAGGTTACACAGTGGAGATTTCCGGTGAGACGGAACAGGTTATGGATATGATCACCCAGATGCTGAAGGCTTTGGCTTTGGGACTGCTTCTGATCTACCTGGTTATGGTGGCTCAGTTCCAGAGTCTTCTGTCTCCCTTTATCATCCTCTTTACCGTACCTCTGGCATTCACCGGGGGCATGATCGGTCTGATGATATTCGATTCTGCCATCTCCGCCATCTCCATGATGGGATTCATGATCCTCATGGGAACCGTGGTGAATAATGGTATCGTATTCGTGGATTACGTCAATCAGCTCAGGATAAAAAATGTGGAGAAAAGGGCCGCCCTGATCATCACCGGTAAGACCCGTATGCGCCCCATCATTATGACAGCCCTCACTACGATTCTCTCCATGAGCGTCATGGTGGCTTCCAATGATGCCGGAAATGCCATGCAGAAGGGCATGGCCATCGTGGTCTGCTTCGGATTGATCTACTCCACCTTTATGACCTTGTTCATCATTCCTGTGATGTACGATATCTTTTATCGCAAAAAACCTCTGGTCATCGATGTGGATGATGAGATTGAAAACATCCCGGACGAGACGGAGGATCTTCTGGCCGAACATGGCTATAATAATTAAGAAATTCGAAATTATCTTGAAATTAACTTTATGTTCACACCGGCGTTTTTTATGGTATACTGAATGCGTCCAAAGAGAAAGAATGATGGATCAGTTTTATAGTAAGGAGGGATGTTTTTGGAAGCAATGTATTGGCTTATCGCAGCGGCATTCTTTATCGGTCTTGAGATCCTGACCATGGGTCTGACCACCATATGGTTTGCAGGTGGTGCCCTGGTTGCAGCCATAGCAGCGTTTCTTCGGTTCCCGCTTGCGGTGCAGATCGCCGCATTTGTGGTTGTATCCCTGGTACTGCTCCTGATTACCAGGCCGATCGCAACCCGTTATATCAATGAGAAGGCAATCCGGACCAACGTGGACAGCCTGATCGGACAAAACTGCCTGGTGACGCAGCCGATCGATAACTTAAGAGCAAGCGGACAGGTGACTGTGAAAGGGCAGGTATGGTCCGCCAGAAGTTGGAAAGAAGATGTCTCCATACCGGCGAATTCCATCGTGAAGGTCGAGAAGGTTTCCGGCGTGAAACTGATCGTAAGTATCGTGTCGGTGCCGGAGCAGATACCAACCGAACAGGAATAATAATTACGTCTGGATTCAAAGAATACACAGACGGATAGGAGGAAAATAAATGAGAATACTAAGTACGGTTTTGATCATCTTATTGATTTTTATCGTGGTCTATGTGGCACTTTCCTGTGTACGGATCGTACCGCAGGCTCATGCATATGTCATTGAGAGACTGGGTGCCTACAACGGGACATGGTCCGTGGGTCTGCACTTTAAGGTGCCTTTTATCGACCGGGTGGCCAAGAGAGTTCTGCTCAAGGAACAGGTTGTGGATTTCGCACCTCAGCCTGTTATCACCAAGGATAACGTCACCATGCGGATCGATACGGTGGTTTATTATCAGATCACGGATCCCAAGCTCTATGCTTACGGTGTAGATAACCCTATCATGGCTATCGAGAATCTGACGGCCACCACTCTTCGTAATATCATCGGTGATCTGGAACTGGATGCAACCCTGACATCCCGTGAGACCATCAACACCAAGATGAGGGCGACCCTCGATGTGGCCACAGACCCATGGGGTATCAAGGTAAACCGTGTGGAGCTGAAGAATATCATCCCGCCCATGGAGATTCAGAATGCCATGGAGAAACAGATGAAGGCAGAACGTGAACGTCGTGAAGCCATCCTCCGTGCCGAAGGCGAGAAGAAGTCTGCAGTCCTTCGTGCCGAAGGTCATAAGGAATCCACCATCCTGGAAGCCGAGGCGGAAAAAGCAGCGGCCATCCTGAAGGCGGAGGCTCATAAGGAGGCCATGATCCGCGAGGCGGAAGGTCAGGCTGAAGCCATCCTTAAGGTACAGCAAGCCACAGCGGACGGTCTTTCCGCCATCAAGAACGCCAAGGCAGATGACGCGGTGATCAAACTGAAATCTCTGGAAGCATTTGCAAGCGTAGCGGATGGCAAGGCTACCAAGATCATCATTCCGTCTGAGATCCAGAATATGGCCGGAGTTCTGGCTTCCCTGAAAGAGACAGCCATGAGCGATGATATCCCGGCTGTTACAGATATTGAAAACGCATAATCACGTATCATAAATGAAGCTTTAGTAAATCGTCACTCGCTTAAGACAGGATTGCCTCACAGTTCATCGTTCAGATCGTGGGGCAGTCCTCTTTTTTTGAACAGGTAGATAACATTGATTCTTTTACTTTTCTGCATAAAGATATTTATATATTATTGGAGGACCGGGCGCCTGGACATGATGACCGTCTATGAAGTGCCCCTGCTTACTCTTCTCTTCCTGCTGGCGCTCTGGTTTGCCTGCAGAGGGAGGAAGAAATACGGGGAGATCGTCTTCATCATCCTCTACAGCCTGATTACCCTGATCATGTTTGCTGATGCAGCTTACAGCAGTTACTTCGGCCGATACATTTCAGTAAACCAGCTCTACCAGCTGTCCAGCCTGAAAGAGATCGCCGGGGACGGCAATGTGCTTGGGGCAACAGTGAGCCCTCTTAGCTTTCTGACTCTACTGGATCTTCCTTTTGCTATATGGTGGTTCCATCGCTCTAAGAAGATGAAACCCGAATCGGAAGTCCGGGACCGGAAACGTCTGATGCTGCATCTTGTAATATATGCCGCAGCTCTGTTTTGCTTCATCCATTATGGATGGAATTTGAACAACAGCCGTTATGTCCAGAAAGTCAACCACATCGAATTTTTCACCTATCATACCAACGACCTCATCGTGAATGTGGGAGGAAAGATTGCCCGGAGGAATGTGGATGAGGGAGAGATCCGGAAGGAGATGGCCTCCATCGTTCCCAAATCGGAAGGAAACCTTTACTCCGGTGTGGCAAAGGGGAGAAACCTTATCCTGATCCAGGTGGAATCCCTGAATGATTTTGTCATCGGCGCGGATTACCAGGGCCAGGAACTGACACCGGTTCTGAACCAACTGATCCGGGAGGACTCTTTTTATTTCGACAGATTTTATTCCACCACCGGGGTGGGGAACACCTGCGATGCCGAATTCGTCACTTTGAACAGTCTCTATGCCAATGATGAGAGGGAATGCTACAGAATGTATGTGGATAACACCTACAACGGATTGCCATGGATGCTGAGACAGGAAGGTTATTCCACCATGGCCTTCCACGGCTATGTGAAAACATTCTGGAACCGGGAGGAAGCCTATAAGAATCAGGGGATTGAGCATTTCTACTCAGAGGAAGAACTGGTGATGACCCAGAAATCAGGATTCGGTCTGACGGACAAGGAAATGTTCCGGCAGGCAGTGGATATCCTGAAAACAAAGCAGGAGCCTTTTTTCAGCTTCATGATCACCCTGACCAACCACATCCCCTACGATATGCCCCAAAGCCTGGCTACTTTGGATCTGGCTTTGGAGGATGAGAAAACCATGTTCGGACGGTATTTGCAGACGGTTCACTATACGGATGAAGCCATCGGGGACCTGATCTACTACCTTAAGGAAGCGGGGCTTTATGATAATTCCATGATCGTAATCTACGGAGACCACCAGGGACTCAATAAGGAGACCCTGGAAGTCAGTCTGAGTATGATGGATTATCTGGGAAAGGAGTATGATTTCGATGAGATGCTCAAAATCCCCATGATCATCCACATTCCCGGTCTGGGAGAGAATAAGGTGATCACTACCGTGGGAGGCCAGATCGATACCGCTCCGACGATAGCGAATCTTATGGATCTGGACTTTAAGCAGCCTTACCAGTTCGGACATGACCTTCTGAATACCAAAGAAGGATTCATCGCCCAGATTTCCTACATCGGAAAAGGTTCTTACATAGACGGGAACAACGATATGATCTTTGCCATCGGCAAGGACGGTACCGTGGAGGAGGGGCGAGCCCTGCATATTCCCGACGGAGGATTTATGAATGTCAATCAGGAACTGTGTCAGGAAAACAGTGACAGAGCCCTGTCATTGCTGGAGCTATGCAAAAAAGTGCTGGATAATAATCTGATTGCCAACTATGTAACCCATTGATCAGGTGTAATATGCTTGACAGATGTGTAGAAATTTGTTATTTCTTTAAAGACAGGTTAAATGGTCATAAGAGATTGGAAGGAGAAGACAGATGAATCTAAAAGGACGTAGTTTTTTGACCTTGCTTGATTTCAACAAGGAAGAGATCCGCTATATGCTCGATCTTGCCCATGAATTGAAGGCAAAGAAGAAGAGGGGAGAGCTTGGCGAAGAATTGAAAGGTAAGAATATCGTCCTGATTTTTGACAAATCATCCACCAGGACAAGATGTTCCTTTGAAGTGGGGGCAATGGATGAAGGTGCCCATGTCACCTACCTTTCCAATTCACATATGAACAAAAAAGAATCCCTGGAGGATTCCGCCAAGGTTTTCGGCAGAATGTATGATGCCATAGAGTACCGGGGATTCGGCCAGGATATCGTGGAAAATCTGGCCAAATATTCCGGTGTTCCCGTGTGGAACGGGCTGACGGATGTGGATCATCCCACCCAGGTGCTGGCCGATTTCATGACGATGGAAGAACACCTTGACAAACCTCTGGATCAGGTGAACCTCACCTTTGTGGGGGACCTGTCTGACAATGTCATGTATGCCCTCATGTACGGCAGTGCCATCATGGGGATCAATTTTAAAGCCGTGGGACCTGTGGAGACCGTCTGTGATCCCAAGGTTCTGGAAATCTCTCAGAAACTGGCATCGGAGAGTGGCGCTGTCATCACAATCTCCCATGACCCGGAAGACGTGAAAGGATCGGATGTGATCTACACGGATATCTGGGTAAGTATGGGTGAGCCGGAAGAACTCTATCCGGTCCGGGTAGCTGCCTTATCTCCTTTTAAGGTAACCCGGAAGATGATGAAGGATACCGGAAACGAGAAATGCCTATTCATGCATTGCCTGCCTTCTTATCACGATTTCGAGACTTCTGTCGCTGTGGATATGAGAGACAGGCTTGGGCTTGATATCCGGGAAGTGGAAGATGAAGTCTTCCGCTCCGAAAATTCCGTGGTTTTCGACGAGGCGGAAAACCGTATGCACTCCATCAAAGCGGTGATGGTTGCCACTTTAGGAAGATGATGAAACAGAAAATACTGAAATTGTTAACCGAACAGGAAGGGTATGTATCCGGTCAGGATCTCTCCCGGGATCTGGGTGTCTCCAGGACAGCCGTATGGAAATATATCAAGGGACTGCGGGAGGAAGGCTATCAGATTGAATCTGTAACCCGCAAGGGTTACCGGCTTTTAAGCCGGCCGGACATCCTCAGTCAGGAGGAGATCAGAAGATATCTGAAGGAAGATGTCTTATCCGGAAAGATCCGGGTCTTTCCTGTGGTGGATTCCACCAACGAGGAAGCAAAAAGGGCCTATGAGGAAGGGTACCCGGACCGAAGCCTTTTTGTGTCCGACCAACAGACAGCCGGAAAAGGAAGAAGGGGAAGGAGCTGGATCTCCCCCAGGGGACAGGATGTTTTTTTCAGTTTTCTTCTGAAACCGGATCTCCCCCCTGAGTGTGCCTCCATGCTGACTCTGATTGCAGCTATCGCCGGAGTAAAAGCCCTGGAGTGCCAGGTGGACGAGGAATACCTGATAAAATGGCCCAATGATATTGTGCTTCACGGGAAGAAAATCTGTGGGATCCTCACGGAGATGAGCGCGGATATGGACAGTGTCCATTACATTATCCCGGGGATCGGTTTTAATCTGAACCGAAGGGAATTCGACCCGTCGATTCAGGATCTGGCATCCTCCGTTTTTCTGGAGACCGGAAAAAGAATAAACCGTGCCCGGTTTGTGGCAGATTACGTGACAGAGTTTATAAACAGATATGATATTTTCCTCAAAGAACAGAATCTGTCTCCTTTCCTGGAAGAGTATCATCGTTATCTCGTCAACGTGGGACGGGAGGTAAAAGTTATTCTGAAGGGTAAGGAAATGATACGGACCGCCCTTGGTATCAACGATAAGGGAGAGCTGATCGTTAAGGACAGCCAGGGCAAGACGACGGCCATCCTCTCGGGTGAGGTTTCCGTCCGTGGTCTTTATGGATATATCTGAGGGAGACAAGCGCAATGTTTGATCAAAAAGTCATATTATGCGGTGCGAGCCGCTATGAACAACTGTTTTATTTTAATCCTGATTTTGACTCCCTCCCCAAGGAAGTAAAGCAGGAACTACAGATCCTCTGTGTATTATTCACCGAGGAAGTGGGAGGAATCCTACGGCTGGAATTTGACGAAAAAGGAAACCTGGAGCTGACGGTGGAATCCAAGGAGGAGGATCTCCTTTTTGATGAAATCGGAAGTGTGCTGAAGATCAAGCAGATCCAGCAGGAGAAACGAGAGCTTCTGGAAAGCCTTGAAACATACTATCGTGTCTTCTTCCTGGCAGATGGAAGGGACGCATAATAATTCACATATAGAATTAGGGAATCAAAGGATTCTTGGAGGACACAAAAAATGTTAATAGGAATTGATGTTGGAAATACGGACTTTACCATCGGGTTTTTTCAGAATGACCAATTGCTGGATACCTTCCGTATGAGATCGAAGAGCAAGAAGACATCCGATGAATATGGAATGTTTCTGCTGGATGCTTTAAAATACAGGGGTTATCATGTCAAGGATGTGGAGGATGTGATCATCTCCTCCGTTGTTCCGGACGTTATGCACTCTTTTACCAGCGCCATCATCAAATTTTTTCAGCTGAGACCCATCCTTGTGGGACCGGGGATCAAGACCGGACTTAAGATAAAAACCAATAATCCCAAGGAGACGGGAACAGACCGTATCGTGGATGCTGTGGCAGCCTACACCTTGTATGGCGGGCCGGTCATCGTGATCGACTTTGGCACGGCTACTACCTATGATGTGGTATCCGAGAATGGAGAGTTTCTCGGTGGTGTAATCACACCGGGCCTGAGCACTTCCGTGAAGGTCTTAACCCAGCAGGCAGCGAAACTGCCGGAGATTGAGAAAATCCGGG
>CAMNGO010000003.1 GCA_946538445.1 uncultured Lachnospiraceae bacterium | reverse complement strand
GCGGTAAGGTCCAGAAGTCCTTCGTCCCCTATGGCAAGTGTATAGGTTATGGGCTTTCCGCTCTTCTCTGATACCTTTACGGTGAACTCTTCCTCGGGGTGAAGGATATCAGGAATTGATACACATGGTTATAAACCAGTTTGATACACAGTATCATGAGGACTTGGAACAGAAAGCATATTTTGTACTTAATTCATCTCTCCTTCATTACTTTTTATAATCCTTTTCACTGTACTTCTGGATATTTTTGTCTCCCTAACGATATCTGAAATTTTCATACCACCTCGATACATAGCCATTACGGCATCTTTGTGTTCATTCTGTATAGAAGGCCTTCCACCTTTCCTCCCCCTTGCCTTAGCAGCTTTGAGACCTTCTCTAGTCCTTTGGCTAATCAGATCTCTCTCCAGTTGGGCTAGAGCACTCATGATGATCAGAAGAAACTGACTGTAGGGATTAGCAGATGTAGTATCAAGCCAAGTATCTTTCAGGGATTTGATATAGGCTCCTTTCCTTTTGATCTTCTCTACGATATCAAGCATATCTCTTGTACTCCTGGATATCCTGGTCAGATCGCAAATCACCAGAGTATCTCCCTTTTGCATTTCGTTTAGCATCCTTATCAGTTCTGGTCGGTCTTTTTTTGTTCCCGTGATCTTTTCCTGATAAATAAGTCTCTCATCCACCCCATATTCTTTTAGGGCGTCCAGTTGCCTATCTAGATTCTGATCAATCGTAGAAACCCTTGCATATCCTAGTAATTGAGCCATATCAATATCTCCCTTCTATTTCTATTCTACATATCTATAATATGATTTCTTTGTAAGTTCTAAAAAAGGGGTTTAAAACAAATTTGAATCTGAACCCTTTTCTGAACTATTTCTGGAAATAAAGAATCTATGATAATAGGCATATTTCCTTATTATTTCGAGAGTAGCAGATTATTCAAAAATTTGATTCTAATACTATCGTTTTTGAACTCTTTCTCATATTGAAGGTGACATCAAAAAGGAGCCGGAAATATGATTGAAAGTATTGTAAATGAAAATGTACTGATTGATCAGATCGTACTTAACAACATAATCATCAAAGACATCTACGATATTGATTTCCTGACAAAAGAAGGAATCATAAAAGTCAATAAGCATCCCCCTTACTATTATGCCAGGCATGGAAAAGCTTTTTCTCACTTGTCTATTAAGGGGGACGGAATGATTGTATCCATGCGTGCTGGTGTGTTAAGCCAAAGGGGACTGCCCATACCTTTTTGTTTTATGACTCTATCGGTTCCCGAGGATCCGGTTCATAAGAATCTTCATTGCCTAAGCATTAAAGATTATAAAAAATATATCAAATCCATCCAGAATCATCTGTTTACAAAATATGGGATAGATATATGTTTGGATAATGCAGGAGTGAAAGAAATCGAAATCAACCGGACTCTTATGCTCAATCATGCTTTTATAGAATATGATCGGGTATTCCGTCTGATTATGAACAAACTGCCGGGGATCCTAAGTAACCAGATAAAATTTCAAAATCTCTCAGGGGATAAAACAGAAGAAGTGTCTTATTATGCCAATAGTAAACAAACACAGCATTCATCTCGCTACCGTAATTTTAAGATATATGACAAAACATATTGTTCTGGCCGAGATACCGATAGTAATATCAGCTTCGTCCGCTTTGAGTTTCGTCTTAAAGGTACACAGGGAATAAAGCGTGCTTTCAAAACAAATCGTTTGTCAGAGTTAACCGATGAATTGATAACTGATTACTTTGATAAATCCATCGAGAAAAATATTCTAAAAAGAATTACAAAATGGATTGGGGAACGAGATAGATTTCTTAAAAATAAAATCTCATCCTCTAATAGGAAAGACAACTGGCTGGTGAATCTTCTTCGTGATTGTTCAACTTGGGAAAACCAATACCAGTATCCCCTCATTCTTGATGTAGAAGAATTATTCCCCATCATTGAAAAGATTGAAAAAGATTCACGGAATCGTTCCAGGATAAAAGCAGCACTCCGGAGACATGCATCTTCGCATGAGACTCTTTTCTCAAATGAGGATCATCAAAAGCTTGAGGAAGTTATAAAAAAGCTGAAACACTAAAAACTATATATTAATATTCAAGAGAGGAAGTTCACTAAAGGAGCTTCCTTTTTTCGTATAAAATAATATCATGTGTGTTCCAGTTACTACCTAGCACACTGGCAGTATTACTATTTGATCCCCTATCCTATGAAAATAGCAGATATAAAGGCTATATGTTACCTTTTTACTACCAATAATACACGGCACGTTCCTGCCCTTGAAAATTGTTGCAAAAAGGAACTTAGTTCCCCTTTTTGAACTACCATGCGTCTCGTATATAACTCTTCAGAATCATCTTTTCCCTTTTCTCACCATGATTGAGCCATACTGATACCTTCGACAGGGCCTCTGTCCGGGTATAGCCCATCTCCCTATAATAATTATATTGATCTTGAGCTATCCTTCTGCGGATGGAATGGAAAGAATGTCGCTCGATTCCAAGCTTATCCTCTACTCTGCGTAGATAAGTGTTGATACTGTTATCTTTGGGAGTGATTATTCTCCCATCCTCATGGATCATAGACAGAAATTGTTCCGATGATAGAATATCCTTTATCTCTGACGTGATCCTCCGTATGAGAATCTTCCCGTTTTTACATTTAATCTCCAAGATGTCATCCTTTATTTTCATACCATAAGCCATATCTCCCACGCGGATACCGAGCAATTTCTCCAGTTGGATGCATGCTCCTGATCTGCTCGGATATAATTTTGCATAGGCGATAATCTTTGATAAGTCATCATGTGAGATCATATCTCCTGCACCTCTATGTGTGACATTGGTCACTTGTGCCGGGACACGCCCCGGATCCAGGTCTTTACCTATCAGTTTTCCAAATTTGACTAAGTCACTACGATAGGTGTCCAATGTCTTCTGGCTACAGCCTTCCAGGGCCTTTTGATCAAGAAAGATCCTTACATGCCTACGAGTCAGTTCAGAAGGATTTCTGGGAATGTCGTCCTTCACAGTATTACAAAAATTGTTGATCACATCCAACAGATGATTTCTGGATGTATATGAAAAAATATTACGTTCCCCCTTTCCATCTGCTTTCATAGCACGTTTATCCAAGTTTTCGCGAAATGCGGCAAAGATGATTCCTCTGGCCTGTTGCCTCAGGTTACGTGACATTTCACCACCTCCATCAGATTAGTCACAAAAAACGTATTTAAAAGGTGATTGCCATAGAGGGGAAGTCCCATGTCCTTCCCCTCTATGGCAACACAAAGATAATAGTGACAAATTTTAAAAAACAGTTGCTTCAGTTCGTTAGCCGGTTTTCCGGCAAAATATACTCCCTGTCTTCCAGTCGGAGCCCTTAGCTGTGCTTACACAGCAATTCTTATCCCATAATCCACTACCGTTTGGGAAAAGAACGGTGTGATATTTGTCATTTCCTGCAGGTATATCACAACTGCGATTATCTAATCCAACGGGTTACTCATACTTAACCACGTAAGCCATCGTGCCTCAATTCTATTGATTGAGAGGGAACGATTACCAAAAAGGTATGCCAACAATTTCTGATAATACATTCTTCTACGATGTCATCTCCTTATAATACTGATCACTTACAAGCATAATATGATGACATTTTCGTTTTTCATTTTTCTGGTTTCCATTCTCTGGTAATACTATATTCTCTCTTGAAAAAGTATGATTCGATAATCTTTCCATATTGTTTAGAAATCTATAGAAAGGATTTCGAACACATGAAGGAGGACCTCAATTCTTTAATTAAAACCTGGGCGGAAAGTGGTATAATAAGTCATGAGATTGCAGCTGCTGTAAAGCAAGACATGATACAGAATAAAAGAGCTCAGATCTTGAAAAAACATCCTTATGCCATATGGCAGAATAAGCGAGGTTACTATGTAACAAATATTAAAGATCCGACAAAACCAAAAGGGAAGAGGCAAATCGCCAGGAAAACAAGAAAGGCACTGGAGGATTTTCTAATTGAGAATATCAGAGAAGAAGATGGTGATCTTACTTTCGAAGAGGTATATTACAGATTCAGAGAAAAATTAATTGACTACGGTAACGTATCAAAAGCCACAGTCAACAGATATGATTCTGATTTCAAACGGTTCTATACAAATCAGGAGTGGAACACGAAAAGAATATCTGATATTTCTATGGAAGGTATGGTTGATTTTTTAGAAGAATCTGTTGGGAATCTTAGGTTGACCAGCAGAGCCTTTTCAAGTATGAAAACTTTGACAAAGAATATCCTGAAAAGGGCACGTCGGGATAGGCTGATTGATTACAGTTATGCCGATGTATTTTCTGAGTTGGAAGTTCATCCAAGAAAAGTTCATAAAAGTCCAGTGTCACAGGTATTCACAGACCGTGAACTACCGGTACTTATTCAGTACCTGCTTGACCATCAGGATGTCCATAACCTTTGTCTTCTTCTGATGATCCTGACCGGATTAAGAGTCGGAGAGATGTCCACACTGAAATACAGTGATTTTTTGTCTGATACTTGTTTCGAAGTAAAGAGAACGCAGACGAAGTGG
This sequence comes from uncultured Lachnospiraceae bacterium, assembly GCA_946538445.1. GTDB lineage: Bacteria > Bacillota > Clostridia > Lachnospirales > Lachnospiraceae > Anaerobutyricum. The sequence continues at coordinate 31,165 of CAMNGO010000003.1, read as the reverse complement.
CGGGATGAAAACGGGAAATATCATTACGATGTGAAGGATTCCCCAAAGACGGAAGCCGGATTCCGAAAAGCCTTTATCCCTGCCGATTATGCCTGGATCATTACGACGTTGAAGAAATTAAGGCCATTTACGGAATATCTGGCAACCAATTCCTCCGGAGAGCGTATGACTGCGGAAACATTAAGAAAAAGACTTTATCGGATATGTGACAGTTGTGGTCTGCAAAAGAAATCCACACACAAGATCCGGAAGACTTTCTGCAGCATTATTCTCGATGCAGGTTTTGACAAAAACCTGGTAATCTCACTTATGGGGCATACTGACATCAATACATCTGAAAATTATTACCACTTTGACAGAAAGTCATCGGCTGAAAAGCAGAGAAGAGTAGATAATCTTTTGGACTTTAAGCTCGATCGTGCTTTGTGAAGCTGATTACTTGAGTCAAGTCGTCAAGTCAATTTTGACTTGACTCAAGCCGCCCGGGAAAAAAACAAAATCCCAGGAGTGACTGTTTAAGCCACTCCCAGGATTAACCCTAATCGAGGCGACGGGACTCGAACCCACGGCCTCTGCGTCCCGAACGCAGCGCTCTACCAAACTGAGCCACGCCTCGATACCAAACAATAATATCACTGGGAAAGTATAAAGTCAAGCTGAATTTGTGGAAAGTTGGAAAAGAATGTAAGAACTTCTTCAGAATTTTATCCGGTATTTCTTTATTTTTCATTAAAACATAAAAAAGATTTATCATGTATAATGAAGCCATCAAAACAAAAAAGTTTTTGATAAAAAATTTTTCATACTTTTCTCTCTTTTAAGAAATGCCGGTTCTTACGAACCGGCATTTTTGTGTTTATCAGATTTTTTCTGAAACTCAAGATTAAATTAAGAGCTATGTTTCCTCCGTCTGCGGACAGAATACAAGATGCCCAGCAGTGCCAAACCTGCTATAGCCAGATTTACTGCCGTGTTACTACTGTCTCCGGTCTTAGGATAGGAGGAGGGATAAGCTGGTGATTTGGAGGATGGAGGGGAAATCTTTTTCAGATGTATGTTGTCTTCATCCTTCATCTCCGGTGTGTCAGGAATCTTACTGCCGTCCGGATTCTTTCCCGTTACCCTGGCCTGGTTTTTCAGGTTCCGCACAGTTTTTATCTGTTGTCTTACTTTACATTCATAGCATATCTCCACAGAGTCTCCGGGGAGAAGCTGATCTAGAGTAACCTTATCTGCGGAGACACTTTTCACTTCGACGGTATTCCCCTTGGCTGTGGTGAGAGTATCACCCTCATTTACCTGATATCCTACAGGGCTTACGTATTTGGTCAGTTTTCCGGATGGGTGCTCTGTAATTACAAGCTCCTTGGCCGTTCCCTTTCCATTATTAGTGATATTTAAGCTGAAGATCACACTGTCTCCTGCCTGATAGGTACCGGGTTTCTTGGTTCCTGTATATCTTCCCTTCTTTAATTTAACTCCCTTGGTCTTATCAGCAAGTTTGGCGATGACCAGATTCGGAGTAGCGATGCCGATGGTATCCTCGTCTTCCATCTCCGGGGTGTGGGGAACAGAGATAAAACTGTCTATTCTTGCCTGATATTCCGCGGATATCACAACATGGTTTCTGAGAGATGTCGCTGCCTTGGCACCGGATTTTACCTTCCCGATGAGATGGAGTTCTACGCTGTCACCGGCAGATAAGGTGTCCAACAAGAGTCCGTAACTTCTCTTATCTTCCTGTTCTTTGGTCACTGCATGCACTTCATGGCCTTGTTCTGTAATGAATGTTCCTTCTGCCAGCTGAATGGATCCGCTTTCCAGAGATTCGTACAATTCGGATTCCGGTGTGTCCTTCACCAGAATCTGGTATAGTTCTGCTGTGCCGGAATTGGTTACGGTAAGTGTGAAATCTACATTTTCCCCATATTCATACAGGCCTTCCTTTTTCCTCCCTTCATAGCGACCGTCTTTCAGAACAGCTCCTGTGGTTTTATTTGCAAGTTTTGCAACCTTAGCGGCCGGTTCACCCGGGATATTGATGTGATCCCAGTCTTCTGTCAGAGGATTTCCATCTTCGTCCAATAAATCTTCCGTGGGAACATCCTTTAATTTCAGTTCCACATCGTTTCCCTGTACTGCCTGGTATCTGGCGGTCAGTTTCACATCATTCTTCAGATGATATACATTTGCTGCTCCTTTTTTGACTTTTGTGAGGAAATGGACTTTTACGGAATCCTGTACCGGAAGCCGGTCCAATATGAGATTCATGGGATTATCATTCTCATAGGAAACGGTTACTTTGTTCCCTTTCTCAGATACATAATAGCCCTCTTTAGGTATCTGGAAACAGGAGGCCTCCTCCTGCACAAATTCTTTCAGACTGTATCCCTGTTCTTCACTAAGTTCATCCATGGAATCTTCCAGTCTAAGATCAAGCAAGTCTACATTTCCGGTATTGGTCACAGTAATTGTAAAATCAACGGTTTCCTCACTGTTATAGATGCCATCCACCTTTTCTTCTTCGTAACGTCCGCTGGTTCGATTGAACTTCACATCCTCTCCCACCGGATTTACTGTGTGGTCAGCAAGCTTTGCCACAGCCATAGCAGGCTGCATCCTGGGGTTGCTCAGACTAATCTGATGCAGGATTACCGGTTCCTTGATCTCAGACGAGTACTCCAGACTGATTCTATGAGGCTCAGTGCTCATTACGTAGTCCTCTGCTCCTTGGATCTCCTCGACCAGATACTCTCCCACATACAGTTCGTGACCCTCTGTACTTTTTGCAATCCCTTCCTCATCAGTTGTAATGGTATCAACCACCGTACCTTTGGATACAAGGAGGGAGCTGCTTTTGTCCCCGGATTCTTCTGATGCCCATGGAGCATATATGTCCTCTGCGGCTTTTACCTGGAAGACTACCTTAGGAAGCAGCTTACCGTCTTCTCCCTTTTTCAGGATCTCCAAAGCCACCTTTTGCAATGCATTATCGAAGGTGTGGACAATCTTTTCCGTTTCCTCTCCCATGGTGAACTCCCAGGCATCATGAGCCAGGAGACATCCTGCAGGTGCCTTGGTTTCCAGCACCTTATATCTGCCGAGATTGTCCATGGTGTTACGGAAAGGAGCTCCATTACTGTAATAGATATCTCCATTCTCATCCTTGCCTTCAGTCAGAGGCATTAACTCGACATATTCTCCCTTTTTCTCGGACCACTCGGAAAGCACGAACTGTGCTCCTCCCAGGTATTCTCCGGTATCACTGCTCTTCTTATAAGCTCTCACGGAATTCTCTTTATTTTCTTTCTCATGATTCCTTAGAGTATGATCCAGATAGCCTTCATCCTTGGTAATGATTTTCGTGATCATATCTTCTCTTTTCTCCAAAAGGGAAAGATCAGGAAGCTTCTCAATCACATATTTCCAATCAGCATCAACCGAAGGACTCCATATATCTTTATATTGGTCCGGAACAGAAAGCTCCGCGATATAATAGGGTCCGTCCCCATAGGAGGCATTAAAAAATGATCCTGTCTGCGGTTCAAAACATGCATAACCTTCTTCATCTGTCACTGCGGTCATCAAAGGTTTTTTCCCGTCATTATCCTTTCCCGGTTCCCCGCCATATAAGGCGAAGGTCACTCCTTTTACCGGTGTTTCTTTGTCATCCCCATACTTACGGATTAAGACACGCATGGGAATGCGCACTCCGTTAGTGGGACTGGTCAAAGTATTCGAAGTGCCTTGATTGGATACTACATAGAGTTGAGAATTGTTTCCGACGGCGATAAGGCCTCGATAGCTTTGCTTGCTTCCGATCGCTTTCCCGAGGGACTCATCCTTCTGATACCAGTTCGAAAGGGACAGACCAAAAGCTTCCAGTTCTTCCTCGGTCCGAATCCTTACCGGGATGTGAACGTAATAGGTTCTTCCGTAGAATGATGCCATATTAAGGGAGTCTGCCTTTGCCGCTACCACAATCTTGGTACGGTGGTCCGCCTGATTGCTGACCGTAACGGTGAACTGTCCGGTCACATCACTGTAGGTGTTCGACGAATTCTCGACTGATTTTTCGGTATATACTTTCACTCCATCCTCTTTCAGGGAAAATGCAGCTTCCAATGTATCTGTTATGTTGTAGGTGATATATTTGGCTTTCGTAATGTCAGAGGGGGATGCCGCGGCTGAGGCCAGCACAAAAGTCATCTCCTCCTCCCGGTCAGCAAGGCTCATCTCTTTCTGATTGATGGCAGACTTGGAAGAGTCCACCTTCCCACTATATTCATTCTTGTCAATCCTGGGAGGGAGAGTAATCAGACCTAAGTCTGTATAGATACCCAAAAAACCGGTACTGTTACTTTTGTAATAAGAGATGGCATTTGCCAGAGTGCTGTCGGCAGGAATTCCAAATCCGGAAGACACTCCGTAGGAAGCAGACCCACCTGTGTCTTTGTGGTCACATTTTGCTATCGTCCAGCGGCAGGATACTTTTGATCCGGTAAATACTCCGAGGACTGTAGTATTGGCATTCCCTGATTTCACGTTTTCCACCGTCCGGCTGGAGACATATCCGTGGCTGCTTCCCATGATACCTGAAGGATTATACTGCAAATGAGATCCGGAGGTATTGAACATAATAATCTTCTGAAAACCGCTTCCAAAATCCACACCCTGCTGTGCATCCACATCACAGAATTGAATCACACCATGCAGATTGGATATCTCAGTGCTTGTTCCATGATAATAGAAGGTTAAAGCAGTCTGCACATAATCCGTCCCCATGACAGTGATTCCAATCATGTTGCTGTTGAATCCCACATAAGGTGCCGTATAATTATTATACAGCTGTTTCCGAATCTTCTCGGAGGGAAACAGATACCCGGTCACCTCCATCTTCATGTCCACGGAATAGGTTTTTCTTGTGGAAGTATCATACCAGGTGCCTACATTGGTATACAGGGCATAAGGATTGTCGGAACATTTTGACAGGTTGAACACCTTGCTGCTGATGCGGCCTGCTTTTACAGCGTCATAGACATCTCCAAAGCGTTGCCTGTTTGTTCCCGCTACTGCGGTTAAAGAGATGCTTCCCCCGCTTCCACCTCCGACAGATACCGTGGTGGAGGAAGTTTTTCGAGGTGTAAAACTGTAGAGTGCCCCATCTGCCATCTCAGTGGAAATATACCTGGAGGCTTCATTGACATTACCCACTACTTTAAGGTATGTGCCGGAAGCGGAGCTGACCTTTTTACTGTCTCTCTGAAGCCGGAAATAATGGCTGGTGACATTGGGCATATCCACGTTGTGCGGTCCGGATGAGGACAGGAGGGTATAATTCTCTTTGTCTTTAAGAATCGTTTCTTCCGAGCTTGCTTCTTCCGGTGACGGCTGGGTGGAAGACTCTTCAGCTGAGGTACCTTCCGATGATTTCTCCTCGGTAGATTTGTCTTCGGAAGACAGTTCTTCAGGCTGTTTCTCTTCAGAAGAGTCCCCTTGCCCTTGCTCTTCTTCGGAAGACCCTTCTTCAGTAGTTTTTTCATCTGATGTGCTTTCTTCCGATTTGTCACTTTCTGACAAAGATTCTTTGGTATTTCCTTCTGAGCTATCTTCATTATCTTCATTGTCCGATTCTTTCTCCGTGGCATGTCCGTCAGTCCTTTTGACCGTTTTATCTGAGGTAAGTTCATCCTGTTGATCCTGCACCTGGGAAGCGTAAGCGGATTCTGTAGTCCAGGACAGACTGCTGCTGCCTAACAGAAGAACCGCTGCTATCGTTAATGCAAGGATCTTCTTCCATGTACGATGCATATACTTAACCTCTCTTTCCATTATTCCTCGCTGACTCGCACATTCCTATGACCTATGGTATCTCCACCTCCTTGCTCAGATATTACATTAATTAGTAATATTGTAATATTTTTACAGTTATATAATATATTAATGTTTTCCGCCTGTCAAGTATCTCTTAAAAAAGAAAGTGCCGGGAGGCACTATCTTCCCGGCACTGTTTTCTCAGCTCTTATTATTACAACCAACAGTTTGCTCGTTTTTATCGATCAGTCATACTGATGGATTCGATGGCTACGATACCGCCACGAACCACTTCTACTTTCTTGAATTTCTCCATGAGCAGTTTGATAAGATCATTATTCTTTCCCTCGGTGGCGACACATTCCAGAAGAACACTGTCGATACCGTAATCGATGGCTTTCGCTCCAAATACGGTGGCGATCCGGAAGATCTCCCCCTTCTCGAATTCTGAACAATCGTGAATCTTGAAGAAAAGTATCTCCTTCATGTGTGTTGGGGCATCTGTGATATCATTCAGCTTGATGACCTCCACGCATCGATTCAACTGTTTCTTGATCTGTTCAAAAGTCGGATCATCGGAGGATAAACCGATTGTCATACGAGATACCGTGGGATCTTCTGTCTTCCCGACAGTAATGCTGTCAATATTGTAGGATTTCCCCGCCATCATACTGGCGATGCGGGCCATAACACCGATCCGGTTCTCCACATAAAGAGAGACCCATCTTTTTTTCTTTATATTGCTGACTTCCCTCATGGTTGTCCCTCCTTATAATAATATATCGTCAAAACTCTTACCGCCCGGAATCCATGGCATTACCAGCTGGTCCGGAGATACCATGCATTCCACGATGACCGGTCTTTTGTGCTCCATGGCATACGCTCTGGCTTCTTCTATGGTGGATTTCAGGTCTTCATCCTTTGTGACACGATAGCCTTTGGAGTTATAACTTTCAGCCACTTTCACAAAGTTAGGCACATATTCCATCTCCTCAAATCCTTTATCGATCACTTCCCCTGTCTCTGATTTATAGCAGTTCAGATTGGTAAGTGCAAAACGTCCTTTATGGAATTGGGTCTGCATCTGGCGAACCATGCCAAGGAAGGTGTTATTCAGAATAACGTTGACCAGAGGAAGGCTTTCCACAACCCCTGTGGCCAGCTCCTGCATGTTCATCTGGAATCCGCCGTCACCGTTGATAGACACGACTTCCTTCTCCCGGCAGCCAATCTGTGCTCCCACGGCAGAGGGAAGGCCGAATCCCATGGTACCCAGTCCGCCGGACTGAATCAGACGATGTCGGTCATCCAGTCTCAGGTATTGATTAGCCCACATCTGATGCTGTCCCACATCGGAAGTAAAGATGGTATCTTTATCTGCATAGATCTCATTTAAAGTTTCCATGATCTTCTGGGGGTTGACGCCGGACGTACAGTCCACAGAAAGAGGGTATTTCTCCTGCCACTTAACGATATCAGCCACCCATTTCTCATGTTTCATCGGTTTGGTCAGTTCCAGCATCTTGGTGATTGCCAGTTTGGCGTCCGACACGATGGGGATATCAACGATGATATTTCTTGAGATTGCTGCCGATTCGATATCAATATGAATGATCTTGGCATTCGGGGCAAATGTTGCGATCCTTCCTGTGACACGGTCATTAAAGCGGCATCCGATGGAAACCATCAGATCACATTCATTGGCAATGCGGTTTGCCGTAAAACATCCATGCATACCGATGTTGCCAAAATATAATCGATGGTCTGTCGCGATAGCTCCCCTGCCCATGACGGAAGTCACCACAGGAATCTCCAGTTTTTCTACCAGTTCCGTCAACTCCGCCTGTGCTCCGGCGATATTAACACCGCCACCGATCAGGAACATTGGTTTCTTGGCTCTCTTTAATAAAGTGAGAGCTTTCTTAAGCTGACCGATATGGATACTGGTGTTGGGTTTATATCCGCGAATTGTTACTTCTGTGGGGTAGGACGTGGAGCCCAGTTCCGCCATAACGTCCGCCGGAAGGTCTACCAGCACCGGTCCCGGTTTCCCGGACCGGGCGATATAGAAGGCTTCTTTAATCCTCTGGGCAAGCATCTCACGGTCACGAACCATAATGACAAATTTGGCCACATTTCTCGTGATTCCGACGATGTCCACTTCCTGGAAAGCATCATTTCCGATCAGATACTCCGGAACCTGCCCGGTGAAGCATACCAGCGGAATACTGTCATAGTTGGCATTGGCGATCCCCGTAACCAGATTCGTCGCTCCGGGGCCGCTTGTTACAAGACATACCCCCACCTTGCCGGTGGCTCTTGCATATCCGTCCGCCGCATGGATCAGGCCTTGTTCATGTCTTGGAAGTACCATATTTATTCCCGGGGCATTATAGAGTTCATCGAGAAGATTGACGACCATACCGCCCGGATACCCGAAAACCGTATCCACGCCTTCTTTTTTCAACGCCGTCACAAACAACTTGTTGCCAGAAATCTTCATCTTGTTATACTCCTTTTCCCATAATTATTGCATGATAATTTAGAATATATAACAGGTTGCCGCTATTTGTCAATCACATCAGTCCATTAAATCGTTAAATTTCCATCTGAGAAAATATATTCGGATAAAGAAGGAACCAAAATAGCCTATGAAAGTCCATTTTGGTTCCGGATAGGATCATTTTCAGTTTTTATAAATAAGGATCAGGCGAATAATCCTCATTAGAAAGGATTACTCTCTTTCCAGGATAAGACCAGAACGATAGGCCAGAAGCAGCTCTTCCAGGTCTTTGATCTTCTCACGGAATTTCTTTCCGTTTTCTGTATCATAGACCCTCTCTCTCACGCTGTTAAGTTCGCGAATTACCGTACTGGAATGTACGTCAATCTCCTTCTCGATCACATCCTCTGTGGAGGTGAACGCCTCGTGGGCTACCAGACGTAATCCGTAGGAATTGTAGATCAGAGTATATCCCGAGATACCTGTGGTCTTATGGTAGGCTTTGGAGAAACCACCATCGATGATCATAACCTTGCCGCCGCATTTTACCGGGGACTCTCCCTTCTTGGTCTTCACCGGCATATGTCCGTTTATGATATGGGCGGTATCCGGATTCAGTCCAAATTCCACCATGATCCGGTTTACCATCTCCTCATTTTCTATGAGTTGATAATAATAGTCTTTCCTTTCCTCATGGAGTGATTTGTCATCGATAAAGTACCGCTCAAAGGTTGCCATCTTCTCCTTGCCGAAGACCGGGGAATTCTCGTTGGACCAGGTGTACCACATGATATCTTTTCCATATTCATGTTCCTCTTCGTCCTCCTGCTCATAATATCCTTTTCTCATATAGTATTCCAGGATATCATAGAGGCCCTTGCCCTTGTAGTATTTATCCTTAATCAGTACCTCTCGGAACATCCCATCCTCATCGATAGGCACACAGCCATGATAGAGAAGATTACCGTTATAACACAGGTACATACTTCCCTTGTTAAACATAAAGCGGATGTGCTCCTGCAGCTTCTCACAGTTTTTAAAATTAAGGCAGAGCCTGTTCATAAGCTCTTCTTCTTCCGGGGTCAGTGCATAGGGATCCTCCGGCATAATGGTTGGGAAGGAGGTATCCAGGAGTGGATAGGTTTTGCCGTCGATGGTGATGGTTCCATTATCATAATTGATCTTATCCAGAAGATTTCTCTTCTCCATCTTGAACTCCGGATGTTTTTTGATGACCTGTCCTTCCAGCTTAAACTGAAGGATTGCGATGGCTTTGTGCATCTTGGTATTGAGTTCAAGCTCATTTTCCGGCACCTCCACCATGGTCTTGCCACGGAAGATCTCACAAGGATCATCCTTATAGGTGTCCAGGGCAAAGGTGGCTAATGGGAGGAGGTTGATTCCGTAACCGTCCTCCAGCACATCCATGTTATTATAGCGGGCACAGAGCCTGATCACGTTGGCGATACATACCCAGGATCCGGAGGCTGCACCCATCCATACGATATCGTGATTGCCCCACTGGAAATCTACTTCCACATTGTCTTTCATCAGGTGATCCATGATGATGTGAGGACCCGGGCCCCTGTCAAAGATATCTCCGATGATGTGAAGTCTGGTAACAACCAGTCTCTGGATGGCCGTGGAGATGGCCACGATGAACTCCTTGGCGCGATTAATACGGATGATGGTATCAAATATCTCGTTGTAATATTCTTCTTTCTGTACTACCCGGTTATTCTCACTGAGCAGTTCTTCAAGGATATATGCATAGTCCGGCGGCAGATTCTTACGTAATCTTGACCGGGTGTATTTGGCAGAGCTTTCCTTACACACAGCCACCAGCCGGTGAAGGGAAACTTTATACCAGTCCAAAAGGTCTTCCTGGGACAGATGCAGTTTCATCTGCTCCACTTTCTGCTCCGGATAGTAGATCAGAGCAGCCAGACTCTTCTTATCTTTCTGGGAGAGGGTGCTGCCAAATACATCCTCTATCTTATTACGGATGGCTCCGGAACCATTTCTGAGAATATGAAGGAACTGTTCATATTCCCCATGAATATCCGATACAAAATGCTCTGTTTCCTTGGGAAGATTAAGTCTTGCCTGCAGGTTAATCATCTCTGTGGAAGCCTTGGCGATGGTCGGGTACTGCACCGACAGGCTTTTTAAATATTTCAAATATAAATCGTCCATATTGCCTCCTGTGTAACCCTTTAATTCAAGGGAATCTATCATGAATCATACAATTGTAGTCCCTTTTATTTTTACATATCCATACAAGAAATTCAAGATTTCATATGAAAATGTAAAAAAATCCCCATCTGAGAAGCAATCCCTCAGATGGGGTAAATGTCAGCCTATACTATTTATCGTCTTGTTGTTTTAGCTGAAGATATTGCCTCATCTCTATGATGGGCAGTCCGTGATTACGGATGTAATCTTCCGTGATGATAACCCTTCCGATATTGTCATCTTTTGGAATCTCGAACATGATATCCAACATGATCTCCTCGATGATTGCCCGCAGAGCTCTTGCTCCCGTATCTTTCTCCATGGCCTTTTCAGCGATGGCGGTCAGAGCACCGTCTTCAAACTGAAGATCCACCTCATCCAGAGCCAACAGTTTCTGATACTGCTTAATGATGGCATTCTTAGGCTCTTTCAGGATATCTACCAGCATCTCTTTGGAGAGAGGTTTCAGGGTAAAGAGGATCGGCAGCCGGCCTATGAATTCCGGAATCATGCCAAACTTGCGGATATCTTCGATGGTAACATACTGCAGGATGTTCTCTTCATTATCATATTTATCCTTTAACTCAGCACGGAAGCCGATGGATGTCTGCTTCTTCATCCTCTGCTTGATGATCTGGTCCAGATCAGGGAAAGCACCTCCGCAGATAAAAAGAATATTCCTGGTGTCCATCATGGTTGTAGGAACCATGGCATTCTTTGAACTGGCCCCCACAGGAACTTCCACCTCGCTTCCTTCCAGAAGTTTGAGGAGGGCCTGCTGTACGGATTCCCCGCTGACGTCCCGGCTGGTAGTATTTTTCTTCTTGGCGATCTTATCGATCTCGTCGATAAAGATGATTCCTCTTTCTGCCTTCTCCACGTCATTATCCGCATTGGCAAGCAGTTTGGAGAGTACACTTTCCACATCGTCACCGATATAACCTGCTTCCGTGAGGGAAGTGGCATCGCAGATAGCCAGAGGAACGTTCAGCAATCTGGCCAGAGTTTTCACCAGATAGGTTTTTCCGGAACCTGTCGGTCCGATCATCAACATGTTGGATTTGTCGATCTCGATTTCATCCATCGTGTTGGTGATCACACGTTTATAATGATTGTAAACAGCAACAGACATCACTTTTTTTGCATAATCCTGGCCGATCACATACTCGTCAAGACTGGCCTTGATCTGATGGGGAGCAGGTATGTTTTTCAAAGTGAGGGTTGTTTCTTCCTGTTTTTTCTTCTTTTTCTTCTTCTTGGCTTTTTTAGGTTTCTGAATCGTGTTGGAGCCGGTAAGCAGGTCTCCGAGATTCATATTCTTCAGACTGTTGAAATCAAAATTGGACAGGTCGAGGAACTGGACTCCTCCTCCCGGGAATCCTTTCCCGAAGGCATCAAAAGATTTCTGCATACAGTCCGTGCAGATACACATGTTATTGGGCATGTGGATCAGAGTAGCTCCCTGGGATTCGCTGCGATGGCAGACACTGCAGTATTCCGGTCCCTTCTTCTCAGGGCCTTCATCATCGTCATCTTCGTTATCGATCACCTCGACTTCTTCGGCTTCTTCCTCCTCCGAATCTTCCTCTGCATCGTCATAATCATCAGATTCAAGCATGTTTATTTTATACGGTCTGTCTTCCGGATACAAAGAATCACAGGAAATGTTCCCGGATCCCAATCCATTTCGGATCATATCTTCCGGCATATTCATCATATTTATCATCTGTCATTCATCTCCTAAATACCTTTTCAGGATGCTTTCTCCAAACACCATATCTTCCGGTGTGGTAAGTTTTATATTATCATAGCTGCCCGGAATCATTTTGGATCGTCTGTTTCCGTATCGTTCCAGTACCATCACATCGTCCGTGATGTCCCTGTCACCGGATTCCATCATGATCTTGTAGGCTTTTTTTGCTTCCGACAAAAGAAAGCATTGGGGTGTCTGCATCTGCCATACATAGTTCCGGTTTGGAGTGAGGGAGGAGTAGCCTTCTTCGTCCACGATCCTTATGGTATCTTTCACCGGCATAGCTACTGCACAAGCTTTATATCTGGTTGTCTCTTCGATGCAGGTATTGATCTGTTCCGGCAGGATAAAGGGCCTGGCACCGTCGTGGATAAAGATGTAGCCCTCCTCCGGGCACGCATCGATTCCGTTAGATACCGACTCAAATCGTTCCTTGCCTCCCGTCACGATCTTTGTCACTTTCCTCAGGCCGTAAGCCTCCACGATCTCCTTGCGCACATAATCTTCATCCCCCGGGGAAACCACGATGATCACTTCATGGATCCTGCTTCTCTCAAAGGCTATCAGAGAATAATACAACACCGGTTTTCCCAGAAGTTCCAGGTATACTTTATTGATGTCTGATTTCATCCGGCTGCCCCTTCCGGCAGCCATAACGATGGCTATCGTCCTGTTCTCATCCATAGTTTTATCTTCTCTCACCAATCTTCAGGTTCGCGATGGCGTTCAGATCCCAGCCGTGGCGTACCCCTTTTATGTATTCGTAATATGCCGCTGTACCGATCATAGCTGCATTATCGGTGCAATAAACCGGGGATGGGTAATAGAAACGCATCCTGCTGCGGGCACAGGCTTCTTTCATCTGGCTTCGAAGTGAAGAATTGGAAGCCACACCGCCGGCGATGGCTACTTTATCTACACCGATCCTTTTGGCAGCATCAATGGTATGTTCCGTCAGCACGTCTATTACCGCCTGCTGAAATGAAGCGGCTACATCTGCCCGGTTAACCTCGATTCCCTTCATCTGGCATTGATTCAGATAATTCAGTACGGCAGATTTCAGGCCGCTGAAGCTGAAATCATCCGGGTGGTCCATAATCTTTGCCCTGGGGAAAGTGATGGCGTGCCGATTCCCTTCCCTGGCAAGTTTATCCACTTTCGGTCCTCCGGGATAACCAAGCCCGATAGCCCTGGCAACCTTGTCAAAAGCTTCCCCCGCTGCATCATCCCTGGTTCTTCCTATGATTTCGTATACACCATAGTCCTTGACCATCACCAGGTGGGAATGACCCCCGGATGCCACCAGACAGAGGAACGGAGGTTCCAGTTCTTTATGTTCAATGTAATTGGCACTGATATGTCCCTCGATATGATGAACACCGATCAATGCTTTCCCGGCTCCATAAGCTATGGCCTTGGCTTCGGCCACCCCAACCAGCAAAGCACCCACAAGTCCGGGGCCATATGTGACAGCCACCGCATCAATCTCATCCAGAGTGACACCCGCCTCACTGAGGGCAGTCTCAATGACCGGATTGATCTTCTCGATATGCTTTCTGGATGCAATCTCCGGGACAACACCCCCGAAGACGGTATGGAGCTTAATCTGTGTATATATAACATTGGATAATACTTCCCTGCCGTTTTGTACGACGGCTGCGGCTGTCTCGTCACAGGATGTCTCGACGGCCAGGATCCGTATATCCTTCTTATTCTTTTCCATATTTCCTCCAAAGCTGCGTTACTCTCAGGAATCCTCTTCTTCAAACCGAAGAGTCAGACTCTTTCCGTCTTTTCCAAGTTCTGCAAATGGACAAATCTTCCGGATATCTTCCAGGTATTCTTCCGGATAAGCTAAGGACGGACTATAATGGGTAAGCCACAGGCGTTTTGCCTGTGCCTTATTTGCAATCTTTGCCGCCTCGGACATCATCATGTGCCGATTCAGCATCGCTTTCTCTTTCTTCTCCGGGTTTCCGTACATGCCCTCACAGACAAATAGATCCGCCTGCGCTGCATATTGGTAGATATATTTTGCAGGTCTGGTATCTGTGGTGTAGACACATTTTAAACCCTTTCTGTCCGGGCCCAGCACCATATCACTGGTGTAAGTGATTCCTTCAGGGGTTTCAATGGTCTCCCCTTTGTGGAGCCGGCTCCAATACTTCATGGGTATCCCATTGGATTTGGCTCTGTCCACATCAAACCGGCCTGCCCTGTCCACACAGATGGCATAGCCATAGCAGGTCACATTGTGATTAACACGGAATGCCTCGATATAGTAACCGCCCATATCGATTCTCTCTTCCTGCTCCTCCAGTTCCCTGAACAGGATGGGATAAGGAAGATCCGGTGCGATTACCCTCAGGGAATTGACCACATGGATAAGCCCTTTTGGTCCTACCAGGAGAATGGGCTCCGTTCTGTCTGCATTACCCAGAGTAAGCAGAAGACCGGGCAGACCACTGATATGATCCGCATGATAGTGGGTAAAACAGATAACATCTATGGGTTTAAAACTCCATCCTTTCTGTTTGATCCCAATCTGAGTCCCTTCCCCGCAATCTATCAGGATACTGCTGCCGTTATATCTGGCCATCAGGGAAGTCAGTCTCCGATAAGGCAGGGGCATCATTCCTCCACAGCCAATCAGGCATAATTCCAGCATTTTATTTCCTCATTTCCATAATTACTCTTATAAACTATTACTTAAAATACTCTTATTCTTCTATTTACTATAGCTCATCAGCAAGGCATCCTCCACCGGCTCTGTATAGTAGTTCTTTCTCTGTCCACAGGTGTGAAAGCCGGCATGCTCATACAAAGTGATGGCCGCTGTATTTGAAACCCGTACCTCCAGAAATATTGTAAGGATTCCTTTTTCGCCTGCCAAAGACAGTAATCTTCCCATGAGCTGACGGCCGATTCCCTGCCGGCGCAGTTCGGGACTGACAGCCACATTGGTGATATCTGCTTCATCCAGAACAGACCGGTAACCGATATAGCCCACGACCCTCTGATCTGATTCCGCCACCAGAGAGACATAGCCCTCCGTGCCCAGGCTTTCTTCGATTGCTTCCTTCTTCCAGGGGTGGGAAAAGCACTCCTCAAACAACGTCTGTACTGCCTGACAGTCTTCTCTTTCCATACATCGGTATCGAATCATCCTTCTTCTCCTAATGGGCACGGCTTACACTGTCAGAATCCAGATGCTTCCCTTTTGCTTCAAGCTCACGCTCTGCCTGGGATTTCCTGAAATACACCGGGGCATGTTCCGCTGCAGTCTGGGTCTGTCCCTCCCTATAGAGGTCAAAGGCTCTGGCTCCTACGGCAGCTGCCCGCTGCCTGTTCATATGCAAGGGGGCATATCTATGCGCCACTTTGACTCCTTCTTCTATCATCTCCCGGGCCATGGCAGCCCCATCCCCCAGGAAGATAATCTCCTGATTTAGTTCATTTACTTTACGGATCAGCTCCTCCACGGAACAGGCGCAACCTTCCATGACCGTGGTAAGTTTTCCATCCTCAAACCGATAGATGGCGGTGTATACCTGCTTTCTGCGGGCATCCATCATGGGACAGATCAGCCTGTCACTTTCCGGGAAGTGGTAAGCCATCCCCTCCAAAGTCGGTACAGAGATCAAAGGTTTTTTCAGAGCAAATCCAAGTCCCTTGGCTGTGGCGGACCCGATGCGGAGTCCTGTGAAAGACCCGGGACCGGCAGAGACCGCGATGGCATCGATCTCGGATAAGTCGATGCCTGTCAGTTCCACAATCGCATCTATCATGGGAAGCAAGGTTTCGGAATGGGTTTTCTTAAGGTTCATGGTGTACTCGGCCAGGAGGTTCTCCTCCTCCACCAAAGCCACACTGGCCACAAGACCTGAACTGTCCATTGCAAGTATTCTCATGCTTCCTCCTCCTTGATGGTGATCCGGCGATAATCAAATCCCCGGGAAAGGTCCTTCTCGATGGTTATCTCAGTACATCCTTCCGGGAGAATCTCCTCGATCAGATCGGCCCACTCGATAAAAGTGACTCCTTCTCCATCCACATACTCGTCAAATCCCACTTCATACATCTCGTCAGGGTCACTGATCCGATATACATCAAAATGGTAGAAAGGGAGTCTTCCATCCTCGTAAACTTGAAGAATGGTGAAAGTGGGGCTGTTCACCGGTTCTTCTATACCCAGGCCTTTGGCAAATCCCTGGGTAAAAACCGTTTTTCCCACGCCAAGATCGCCGTAAAGGCAATAAACCTCCCCGGCTTCCGCCTTCTGTCCGTACCGGTATCCACATAAAAAAGTGTCTTCTGCTGAATAACTCTCTATAATCATACCATTACTTTCCTGTCTGAATCTTTTCCTGCAGGAAGGCGATGATCTCATCCTTCTGATCTCCCATATCCTTGGTAGGGATAATCCAGGCATTCGCCTTACCTGTGTAGACAACAAGGGATGATTTCAGCACCATCAGTTTTCTCACATATTTCCATTCAACATCCACTGCTTCTTTATCCACCTTGAGATGAAGTCCCTCCTCATCCAGCATATAGTGGAATACATGCTGAAACACTTTGCTGTTATTCTTAATTCCTTTTGTCTTGGTCGCTATGATAAATGGGTAATACAGTATAATCAGGATACCGAGCCCGATTGTTATTCCCAGATTCATCCCTTTCACTCCTGAAAGAGCCGAGTATATGATAAAGAAAATAGCCATTGCATTTACCAAAAGAATGGCCGGTCTGCGGTATTCATGGGCAAGTCTGAAATTACGCAGTTCCTGCTCTGTGATCTCCGCGTCAATCTCATAATGTCTGCCCACAGGGATTCTCTCTTCCTGGTTATCTTCTGCAGACTTCCCGGATACATCTGTTTCCTCCGGGCTTATGTCCTTTTTCTTTTCAGGTTTCAACTGATCTTCCAAAGTATTATCTTCATCCAGATCAGACAGTTTAATATTCTTGATTTTGTCGAATCCTTCCATCTTACCCTCCTGTTGTTTATCCCTTCATGGTAAGCTGGATCCTCTTCTTCTTCAGATCCACACTCATTACTTTCACCTCCACGACGTCGCCCACACTGACAACCTCGAGGGGATGTTTGATATATTTGTCACTCATCTGAGAAATATGCACCAGCCCGTCCTGGTGTACACCGATATCCACAAAAGCGCCGAAGTCAATGACATTGCGGACTGTTCCCTTAAGAACCATCCCTTCTTTCAAGTCTGCCATATCCAGCACATCGGTTCGAAGAATGGGTTTTGGCATATCGTTACGGGGATCCCTCCCCGGTTTTTCCAATTCCTCTATGATATCATTCAGAGTCATGATACCGATCTGCAGCCTTTCCGCCATCTCCTCACGGTTCTTTATTTTCTTACCCAGAGTCTTCAATCCGCCGTGGGAAAGATCTTCGCCATTGTAGCCCATATAATCAATAAGCTTTCCGGCGGCATCATAGGACTCCGGATGGACTGCCGTGTTATCAAGCGGATTCTTCCCTTGCGGTATCCGAAGGAAACCTGCACACTGTTGGAAGGCTTTGGGTCCAATCTTGGGAACTTTGAGAAGTTCCTTTCTCTCTTCGAAGGCACCATGTTCTTCCCGGTAAGTCACAATATTCTTTGCGATGGTCTTATTGACACCTGCGATGTAGGATAAAAGAGATACGGAAGCAGTATTCAGATCCACTCCTACCTTGTTCACGCAGTCTTCCACCACGCCATGCAGAGCTTCCTCCAGCTTCTTCTGATTCATATCATGCTGATACTGGCCGACTCCGATGGCTTTGGGTTCTATCTTCACCAGCTCGGAAAGAGGATCCTGCAGACGTCTTGCGATGGAAGCAGCGCTCCTCTGACCCACATCGAATTCCGGAAATTCCTCCGTGGCCAGCTTGCTGGCAGAATAGACGGAGGCACCTGCTTCACTGACGATTACATAAGATACCTTCTCCGGAATCTTCTTCAGGAGTTCTGTAATCACCTGCTCCGATTCTCTGGATGCTGTCCCGTTTCCCAGACTGATGAGGGTTACATGATATTTTCGGATCATGTCATGGACGATCCTCTCCGTCTCCCGGACCTTCTTCTGAGGCTCCGTGGGGTATACTACCACAGTATCCAGAACTTTTCCGGTGGCATCCACCACCGCCAGTTTACAGCCGGTACGGAAGGCGGGATCCCATCCCAGGACAGTCTGCCCTTTGATGGGCGGCTGCATCAGAAGCTGGGACAGATTCTTCCCGAATACGGTGATTGCCCCCTCCTGGGCGACTTCTGTCAGTTCATTTCTGATATCTCTCTCGATGGCCGGTGCGATCAGTCTTTGATAACTGTCCGCAATGGCTTCCCGGATGTAAGGTTCTGTGTTGGGATTCTCCCCCCGGATCAGGGTTTTATTCAAGGCATGAAGGATCTGTCTCTCCGGAGCCTCGACCTTCACAGTTAAAATCTTCTCCTTCTCCCCCCGGTTGATGGCCAGGACACGATGACCGCTGATCTTCTCCAGCGGTTCCCGGAAATCGTAGTACATCTCGTAAACAGATTCTTCTTTCTCGTCCTTTGCCTTGACGATCAGATTTCCTTCCTTCATGGACCACTTACGGATGCTCTTACGGAATTCTGCATTATCTGCTATGGTCTCAGCCAGGATGTCCTTGGCACCTGCGATGGCAGCCTCCACGGTGGGGACCCCATTCTCCTCATTCAGGAAGGGGAGGGCTTCCTCCTCCATGCTGCGTGTGGTTTCCTGGTGAAAGAGGATGTCTGCAAGAGGCTCCAGCCCTCGTTCCTTTGCCATGGTGGCACGGGTTCTCTTCTTGGGGCGATAAGGCAGATAAAGATCATCTACCGCCACCAGAGTTGTTGCCATCTCGATCTTGCGCTTAAGTTCCTCCGTCAGTTTTCCCTGCTCCTCGATGCTTCGCATCACCTGTTGTTTCTTCTCTTCAAGATTGCGAAGATAGACCAGTCTTTCCTGTAAATTACGGAGCACTTCATCATTAAGTGCTCCGGTTGCTTCTTTTCGATATCTGGCGATAAAAGGAATCGTGTTCCCCTCATCGATAAGGGTGACTGCCGCCTCCACCTGCTGTGGACGGATCTTTAATTCCTCCGCCAATTGTGTGACGATATTCATTCTTAACAAAACTCCTTCCATCGATGCTTCTGTAATTGATTCTGTAATTTACTGGTTCTCACCGGCATTCTCAGACAGGTTGATCCAGCGCAGATAGGCATTGATGAATGGGTCCAGATTCCCGTCCATCACGCTCTGCACATTTCCGACTTCCTGGGAAGTGCGGTGGTCCTTCACCATGGTATAAGGCTGCATCACATAGGAACGGATCTGGCTGCCCCAGCCGTTATCAGAGACTTCCCCGCGGATGCCGGAGAGCTTCTCCCTGTTCTCCTGCTCCTTCAGCAGGTAGAGTTTTGCTTTCAGCATCTGCATGGCTTTGTCTTTGTTCATATGCTGTGATCTCTCATTCTGGCACTGAACCACGATTCCTGTGGGATAGTGGGTGATACGGATGGCGGAACTGGTTTTGTTAATATGCTGTCCGCCTGCGCCGCTGGAACGATAGGTATCGATGCGGATGTCCTTCTCGTCAATCTCAATGTTCAGGTCCTCCTCGATATCCGGCATGACATCGCAGGACACGAAAGAGGTCTGCCGCTTACCGGCAGCGTTAAACGGGGAGATGCGCACCAGACGGTGAACACCTCTCTCGGACTTCAGGTAGCCGTAGGCATTCTCCCCCTTCACTTCAAATGTGATGGATTTGATGCCGGCTTCATCCCCGTCCAGAAAGTCCAGCACCTCATACTGGAACTGATGGCGGTCAGCCCATCTGGTATACATGCGGTAGAGCATACTGCACCAGTCACAGGACTCGGTTCCCCCGGCCCCTGCATGTAAAGTGACGATTGCATTATCCTTGTCATAGTCCCCGGAAAGTAATGTCTGGATCCTCATGTTCTCATAATCTTCGATAAACTGATCCAGCATACCCCCGATCTCAGGAATCATATCCTCATCCTCTTCCTCCTGGGCCATCTCTATCATGACATCGATGTCATCCATGGCGGTCTCCAGTTTATGATAGGATTTGATGCTTTCCTTCAGGGAATTCACTTCCTTGGATATCTTCTGGGCATTCTCAGGATCCTGCCAGAAGTCCGGGCTCTCCATCTGTTTCTCCAGCTCCGCCGCCAGATTCTGCTTCCGGTCCAGCTCCAGAGCTTTCTTCAGATCAGCCAGGGGGTCTTTATACTGATTTAATGTGAGTTTATATTGATCTAATTCAATCAATCTATGCCCCTCCTTCTATTCGAAACGGCCGCAGCACTGTTTGTATTTCTTGCCGCTGCCGCAAGGACACGGATCATTTCGTCCTACTTTCGGCTGTTTCCGACGGTAAGGTCCCTTGGCGACAGAATCATCCTTGTTGGTTCCTGTGGCTTTTGCCACCTGTTCTCTCTCCACGTTATGCTGGATCTCCACATGCATAAGGGCAGTGACCGTATCATGACTGATATTTCTGGTCATCTCCTCAAACATGTCATATCCCAGGAATTTATACTGTACCACAGGGTCCTTCTGAGCGTAGGACTGAAGACCGATGCTCTGTCTCAGCTGGTCCATGTCATCAATGTGGTTCATCCATTTCCGGTCGATCACCTTCAGCAGGATGACACGTTCCACTTCACGGATTCCATCATTGTAGATTGCTTCTTCTTCCAGATCCATCTCCTCCAGATCTTCCGGAGAGATGCCCTGTTTGAATGCGTCGAATTCCTGTTCTTTCTTATGATAAATATCCATGGCTTCTTCCTGAAGTCTCTCCAGGATGCCCTGATAATCATCATTTTCTATCTCTTCCTCAGTAAAACGGATATGTTTCAAAGGAATCTTATGACGTAAAGACTCATTAAGCTCCACCAGGTTCCAATCTCTCACAGGGAGTTCCCCTGCCACCATATCCACTTCGTCCTTGACCACGTCGCGGATCATACGGTAGATGACGTCACGCATGCTCTCCCCATCAAGAACACGCCGTCTCTCCGCATAGATTACCTCACGCTGGTCATTGTTAACCTGGTCATAATCCAGGAGGTTCTTACGAATACCGTAGTTGTTATTCTCAATCTTCTTCTGAGCCTTCTCGATCTGCTTGGTGATAGTCTTATGATGAATCTCTTCATCTTCTTCGATTCCCAGGTTCTTGTAGATACTCATCATACGCTCTGATCCGAACAGACGCATAAGATCGTCCTCCAGAGACAGGTAGAATTTGGATTCACCGGGATCGCCCTGTCGTCCGGAACGGCCACGCAGCTGATTATCGATACGTCGGCTTTCATGGCGCTCCGTACCGATGATCTTAAGACCACCCAGCTCGGCCACACCGTCTTCCAGCTTGATATCGGTACCACGACCGGCCATGTTGGTGGCGATGGTAACCGCTCCCTTCTCCCCTGCATGGGAGATAATCTCCGCCTCCATCTCATGGAACTTGGCGTTCAATACATTATGGCGGATTCCCCTCTTGGTGAGCATACGGCTGATTTCCTCGGAAGCATCGATATTGATGGTGCCTACCAGAACCGGCTGTTTTCTCTCATGAGCTTCGATGATGTCATTGATTACTGCCTTCAATTTTGCCTGTTTTGTCATGTAGATGGAGTCATCCTTATCCACACGGATCATTGGCTTATTGGTAGGAATCTCAACAACATCCATCCCGTAGATGTCCATGAATTCCTTGTCTTCCGTCATGGCAGTACCGGTCATACCGGCTTTCTTCTTATATTTATTAAAGAAGTTCTGGAAAGTGATGGTAGCCAGTGTCCTGGACTCACGTTTCACCTTCACACCTTCCTTGGCCTCGATTGCCTGGTGAAGTCCGTCCGAATACCTTCTTCCCGGCATGATACGACCGGTAAATTCATCGACGATAAGAACTTCATCATCTTTCACCACATAATCCTGATCACGGAACATAAGGTTATGAGCACGCAATGCAAGAATGATGTTATGCTGGATCTCCAGATGTTCGGGATCTGCCAGATTGTTGATGTGGAAGAACTGTTCTACCTTCTTCACACCTTCGGAAGTCAGCATCACATGTTTTTCCTTTTCATTTACCAGGAAATCCCCATCTTCCTCGATATCGATTCCCATGATGGCATCCATCTTGGACAGTTCTCCGTCAGAGGTACCTTTCTGCATCTGACGTGCCAGAACATCGCAGGCACGATACAGGTCTGTGGACTTTCCACTCTGTCCGGAGATGATCAAAGGAGTTCTGGCTTCATCGATCAGGACGGAGTCCACCTCGTCCACGATGGCATAATGAAGGTCTCTCTGTACCAGGTCCTTCTTGAAAATGACCATGTTATCACGAAGGTAGTCAAAGCCCAGCTCGTTGTTTGTGATGTAGGTAATATCACAGTTATAAGCCTGCTGACGCTCTGCAGAATCGTAGCTGTTCAAAATCACACCAACTGTCAGGCCCAGGAACTCATGAACCTTACCCATCCACTCAGCGTCACGCTTTGCCAGGTAATCATTGACCGTTACAATGTGTACTCCTTTGCCTTCCAATGCATTCAGATATGCCGGCAAGGTTGATACAAGGGTCTTACCTTCACCGGTTTTCATCTCCGCGATACGCCCCTGGTGGAGAATGATTCCACCCATGAGCTGCACCGGGTAATGTTTCAGGCCGATCGCACGACTTGCAGCTTCTCTTACAGCGGCAAAAGCATCCACCAGAATGTCATCCAGAGTCTCTCCTGCGGCCAGGCGCTCCTTAAACTCTGCAGTTTTACCGCGAAGCTCCTCGTCCGACAAAGCCTGCATCTGCTCATCTAGAGCAAGAATCGCATCCACGCTCTTTTGTATTCTCTTTATCTCTTTTTCGCTTTTATTACCAAAAAGCTTATCCATGAATCCCATAGATCAACCTCCTATAATGATTCTCCCCGGATTGCTTCCGGAGAATTCGAAATTATCTAAAAAAGGGCAGACTTCCCCTATATAGACATACGCATACAAAGTACATTGTAACATCAATTATATGCCAATGCAAGGTATAGGCATAGAAAAAAGGCACCATAAAAATGGTGCCCTGGTATATCAAATGTATCTATGAATTAAAACTCGGGCTCGATGAGTCCGTAGGTTCCGTCTTTTCGTTTGTAAACTACATTTACCTCAAAGGTCTCGGAATTGCGGAATACAAAGAAACCGTGGCCCAGCAATTCCATCTGGATACATGCTTCTTCCACATCCATAGGTTTGATGGCAAAACGTTTGCTTCTGGATATAACGATGCTCTCCGGAGCTTCCACGTCTTCATCCATAAAACTCTCGGAAAACTGTCCGCCACCCTTGCCGGTGTGGGAGATCTTTGTTTTGTATTTGCGGATCATTCTCTCTAAGATCTCAACAACTTTCTCGATAGATACATACATATCCTTGCTGGCCTGTTCTGCACGAAGAATATTGCCCTTCATGGGAATCATGGCTTCCACCTTCTGCTCTTCTCTCTGGAGAGACAAGGTGATCTGAACCTCTGTATCTTTCGTAAAAAACTTATCTAACTTTGAAAACTTAGAATTGATGGCTTCTTTTAAACCATCTGTCACTTCGAGATTCTTCCCATAAATTGAATAACGCATATACAACACTCCTTCTTTTACACATTTGGAAGACCTCTGCCCCCCGGGCAAATCGATCGGATCTTCCAATCTCAGTATAGCAAGAATCGGTATTCAAATCAACTCACAATTCCTATCCAAATTCACAATTGTTTTACAGATTATCTGTCAATTCCCCCGGGGAAATTATTACAATTTAATTAAATATGAACAAAACAAATGTTTTGCATTGACACGAATTCTGAGTTTTCATCCACTAACTAATTTGTGGACAAAGTGGATAACTTTGTGGATAATCGCATTTTCAGCACTTTTTTTCTCTTTTCTCGTGTGGATAGATCAGGGGGTTTTCCACTTTCTGGAGGAAAAACTGGGAGTTATCCCCAATTGCCCGGATAATTTCGTCACTTTTTACAAAAATGAGATTCTCAAAAAATATTACTTGATTTTTAAATTTTCAGACATTTTTTTGCAGCCATAAAAATCGTAATTACTATTGGAAGCCCTGCAATGATTCAGGAGAACAATTCATTCCCTACAATCTCAAAATGCCGGTTCATGGCTACACTTCCTGATATGTAATCCTTGTTGACCAAGGCGTCATAAATACCCCAGTGAGACCTGCCCAGCTCATCAGACTTTTCCTGGGTGGAGAGGATCTTCACACGAAGATCTGAGATAAAGCGATTGGTTATCTCCCGAATCATGGAAGAATACAGGATCAACATGCGGTTATGGGAGGATTCTATCAGCCTTTTGTGAAATTCCTGATCCCAGAAGACGCTTTCTTCCCTGGTCTGGGCTTTCTCCATATTCAGAAGGGCTTCATGGATTTGCTCCAGCTCCTCTTCCCCGGCATTCGTGATAGCCTGCCGTAATGCCACCAGCTCGAACCCGATACGGATATACAAAATCTCTTCATATCCGATATCCATCAAGGTTATGATCATATGGGCAAATACAGTCATATATTCCTGGGGGTTACATCGCACATAATTCCCACTGCCCTGAACACATTCGATCAGGCCGTTGATTTCAAACATATGCATGACTTCCCGGATGGAGTTTCTGCTCACACCCAGTTTTTCCGCAATCTCGCGCTCCGGCCGGATCTTATCTCCGATCTTCATCTTTCCGGAGAAGATCTGATCCGAAAAGTATTGGAAGACATATTCATATGTTTTCGTGTTCCCGTGTATTTCCCTGTCCATATTTTCAGATAACTGATTCATCCGACACCATCCATTTCTTATTGCTCATAGCAGGCACATTTCTTAATATATATTATATCATAATGCTAATATAAAAGGAAAGAGCTACCATATGGCAGCCCCTCCTTTTTTATTTTTTAAGGTATTATACGGAAAATCTTTTTTAAAACAGTAACTTAGATTACAGGAAATAGCAAACTTTTCCCGGATTGAGGATCATCTTAGGATCAAATACACGTTTGATTCCTTCCATGATCTTCATGTTGGTTTCGCCAACGGATTCCAGGAGATACTTCACCTTACCGGAACCGATACCGTGCTCACCGGAAACAAGTCCGCCACAATCTGTAGCTTCTTTGTAGATGATCTCGAAGAATTTATCAACTCTCTTCTTGAACTCTTCTTCTTCCAGATCGTTGGAGCACTGATAGATATGAAGGTTACCGTCTCCTGCATGTCCAAAGGATTTGATGATCAGTTCACATTCTTCTCCTGTTTTATTTACGAACTCAAGATAATCGGCAATCTTGTCCACAGGAACAACAACGTCACATTCATCAAGAAGCTTGGTCTCTTCCAGGATAGCCTCCAGGAAAGAGGAACGTGCTGCCCATGCATCTCTCATCTTATCCGGTGTATCTGCGATCAGAACGTCAACAGCTCCGCCTTCCAGTACCATCTCGGCAGCTTTTTCTACAACTTCATATACTTCATCCATGGAGTTTCCATCGATAGTAACCAGAAGATATGCGCCGACTTCCACTCCATCCACTGTCTTGGGGAAGGTAGCTTTTCCGATAAAGCGCTCGGAAGCAAGCACGATCTCTCTCTCCATGAACTCACATGCCTGAGGATTGAAGTTCGTCTTGATCATTGGTACAAGTTTTAAAGCACTCTTAAGATCCTCAAAAGGAATGATCATAGAAGCTGCAGCTTTCGGTGCAGGAATAATCTTTAAAGTAAGCTCTGTGATAATACCAAGAGTACCTTCGGATCCGATCATGAGGTTCAATAAGGAGTAACCGGAAGATGTCTTGGATACGGTTGCGCCCAGATGTGTGATTTCACCGGTCGGAAGAACAACAGTCATAGCTCTTACATAATCACGGGTAGCGCCATATTTTACAGCTCTCATACCACCGGCATTTGTAGCTACGTTTCCACCAACGCAAGCAAATTTTTCACCCGGATCCGGAGGATACATCATCCCTTTGGACAGACAATCTTCTGCCAGATCATTTAAGATTACACCGGCCTGGATATTTACAACAAAGTTCTCCATATCATAGCCGAGGATCTTGTTCATCTTCATGGTATCAATCAGGACGCCGCCACACAGCGGAACTGCGCCACCTGCAAGGCCGGTACCTGCTCCACGAGGAGTAACAGGGATATTGTTGTCGTAGCAAATCTTCATGACTGCAGCCACTTCTTCAGTGGATGTTGCCTGTACTGCAACGTCAGGCATGCGTGTTCCATAGATTGGCATCTCGTCCTTGGCATAATCCGGGTTGATATCAGCTCCGGTATAAACGAACTGGGCAGCTGCCTTAATCTGATCGATAATTTCAGGTGTTACTTGATTGTAGTTCATTGCTCTACCTCCCTTAAAATAGTTATATGATCGTCTATTTTGATTTTAATTAATAATGAATCTCTTTTTTTCTGATTTGTTGGGTTTCTTATGCTCCAAATCCCATCATGGTACCGGCGAAACAAACGATTCCGGCAATAACCACATAAAGGATAAAGTATTTAAATACTGAGCTTAAAATCTCGCTTTCTTTTCCCACCATGCTGATGGCTCCGGCTCCGATGGCGATACCCTGCGGGCTAATCATCTTACCGATGCCGGCTCCCATAACATTGGCAGCTGCGATCCAGGAGGGGCTTAATCCAAGCTGTGCTGCAGTGGATGCCTGCAATGGTCCGAACAATACGCAGGTGGAAGTACCGGAACCGGTTACGAAGGCTCCGATTGCTCCGATCAGCGGGGAGATCAACGGATAGATATGGATCGGTCCGGTCACAGCAACCAGGAAGTTGGCGATATCCTGTGTCATTCCGCTGTAACCCATAACCTTGGCCACCGCCACAACAGAACAGATGGTTACGATGGTCTTCCAGTAGGTTTTTAAAGTAGCTCCTAATACACTGGCCATATCTGCGAAGGTTGCCTTCTGGATCAGTCCGCCGATGATGGCAGCGATAAAGATCATGACACCGGGAGTGTTGACCCAGCTGAATCCAAGGGTAGCACCCACCTCTTTGTCAGCATATACGATGACGTTGGACTTGATGCCAGCGATGGCGTTCTGAATCGGCGGGCAAAGTTTGGATGTAATCATCAGCAGGATAAAGATCAGAATGAAGGGGCTCCAGGCAACGATACCTTCCTTAGCCGTAATGCTGCTTTCCTCTTTCTGATCGAGTACGATGGAATACTCTGTGTCACCCTTAGGTCCTAATATCCTTGCTGCCAGTACCATAATAACCAGGGAGATGATAGATCCGATGATATCCGGAAGTTCACATCCCAGCACCTTGGCTGCAAAGAACCATGGAACCACGAAGGAAAGGGAAGCTACTACAGTAAATGGAATCATTCCCTTCAGAGCTTTAAGGCCTTTACCAATGATGATTACCATGATAAACGGGGAAAGCAGAGTTAAAATAAGCTGAATCGTGGCAACGTCTCCTGACAGGGGCAGCACGTCCAGGTTTGTAACGGTTGCCAAAGTGGTGGTCGGAACACCGACAGAACCGAAAGCTGTGGGTGTTGTGTTGGCACAGAAGCAGGCCAGAACAGAACCCATGGGATCCAGTCCGACAGCTACCAGCATGGATGCAGGAATCGCAACAGCTGTACCGAATCCGGCCATACCTTCCATGAAGTTACCGAATCCCCATCCGATGATAAGAAGAAGGATTCGTTTGTCAGTGGACACACCGGCAAGCATCTTTTTAATCGTTTCCATGGCACCGGTCTTCAAGGTAAGATTATAAGTAAACAAAGCTGCAATGATTACCAGACAGATGGGCCATAATGCATTAAGGACACCTTCCAGAGCTCCTGTGACAGTATTGATCACGCTCAATTTCCAATATCCGATGGACAAAACCGCAGTGATGACCAAGGCGATGATACATGCCTTATGTCCCGGAATCTTCAGGATACTGAGAGCGATGATCAGCCAGAGGATGGGGATCATTGCCAATAAAAATTTTACAAATAACATTTCAAAACCTCCGATGTTAAATGATGTGTAAGTAGTTGATACAGTTTTTTGGGTTACCCATTTTCTGCTTTTATTATATTAATTTTCAGATAATTATGCAATAATCAAAATTTATTTCGGCAACTTCAACTGTTTTCTCAAGTATATTTGTCATCATTTTATAATTGGGTTACCCATTTATTCTGTGTTTTTTACTATAGACACTGTCTTTTCTTGTTGATTTTTTTATATATTCCTTCCTGAAAATGTAAAAAATTTACAGTATGACATTTTTTTATCTTACTTTTTACCAAAATGTATCTTTAGTTTTTGTTGGTTTTCACAGTATACCGTAAAAAGTTGATAATACCGGCAAATAATTGATAAAAACTCTATAGCCTGGATGAATATTTTACTGTAATTTGTCAGTGTTTCCATCACTTCATTGTTAAGAAATATGATATCAGACCATTTTCATAAAAAAAAACAGAATTCCTTTGATGCAGTCAGGAATTCTGTCTTTGATCTAATTATATGCTGTTTAATGATTATATTTCACTCTTTTGTATGGTCTTTATACTCAGGGATCCAAAGTCCATGAACCATCCATGTTCTGTACACCGGTGAGGATATCGGATCCATCCACACTGACTAAAACATCTGTGGAGCCGAACTCACTTCCCTCCAGTGAGAAGTCATAGTATTCACAGTCAGAAAGAGTGATCATCTGTTTATAAGTAAGGGTATATTCCTCCCCAATAAAACTCCTTGCAAGGTTCATGGCATCCGCCTCCTGGATTCTCTCTTCGGAATCCGTCTGATCCGGGATCACTTCCTCGGATTTCGCCTCTTCCTGTTTCGAATCCACAGTATCGGAAGATTCTTTTTGTTTTTCCTTTTTCCCTTTGTCTGCAGCGGCTGTCAAATCCTTCCCCTGATCCGTCTTAAGAACCGAAGATTCGGAGTTCAGCTGTGCCTCCTCATTTTTCGTATCTTCCACGCCATCTGTTATCTCCGTCAACCCACTGACGGAATAAGCAAAGAGCCCATCACCGGCAGATTTGTTCTGCGGCACTATGGAAACCTGGTATTCTGTGATTTCTTCTCCTGATTCCAGATTAAGTAATTCCGTCTCTATCATATAGCCGGAATCGGAGGCCCGGCAGTCCGTAATCCGTATGCCCAGATCTCCGATATTGCCATTCAACATGGCATATTGATCTGACTCTTCGTGGTAAACGACATAAGGTTCCCCATCCGCCGTATCAGGCATCATCATCTTGCCGGATGCGAAGTTACTGTACAGAGCTGCTGCAAAGGAATCTATCTCTTCTTCACTGTACAGGCAGTAATTATCATTTAATGATTTACCCATAACTCCATGTTCTTCCAACAGAGAAGACAATACCGCCATGGGAAACCAGAAAGATTTTGCCTGATCCTCTACATTATAATAAGGAAGGCCCTGGGTATAAGACCCAACCATAAGAGCTTCCACAGGGTAGATCATAAAATTGAAATCTTCCGGCAGAATCACACCATCTGCCACATAGGCTGACAGCTCTTCATCGATCTGAATCCCTTCCGTCTGAACCTCTTCCTCAATCTGGGTGCTTGCCTCATTCGACGATATGCTGTCACCGGCATTGGAACAGGAACAGGCAGTAACAGCAAGGAAACCAGCTGTTAATATGACTCCGCCTTTTCTCCATTGGTACAGTGTACTCATGAATATTTCTCCTCCAAGGCTTACCGGGAGAGTGGTCATTCTCCACGATTATTAAGCGATATAACCCCACTTTAGCCTCATAAAAAGAGAATACTCTATCTGTTTTTCTTTGTAAAGAATCATAATCTTACGACTTCATTACAATTAAAACCGGGCAGATCAAAAATAGATCAGCGGATCTTCCGGCTTCTCTGCCGCCTCAATACGTGTCGCATACAGTACCGGTCCTTCTTCCCCATACTGGTCATTGTACTCATATCGAATCTGGGCGGTAAGCATGATCCACATCTTATTCTTGATGGCTTTTAAGCTGGATGACTTGGCATGATTGGTGTGGCAAAGATAACCGATAAACTGGATATCATCGGCACAGCAAGTCATGGCATGCCTTCCCGGGACGAAAGTTCCCTTCGGGAGACGGACACTCTTGAAAACCACTGTCTTCATCGTGATCGTCTTCCCTCTGTAGACATCGGGTCGTTCCCCCGCATCCACAAACCATATTCCAAAATCCTCGTCATCCAGGACGATTTCATCACCTTCCACATCAAAAGGAAGGGATTCATCCTCCTCACCCAGGTCTTCATCACTGGATTCAAACAGAACCTGGGCACGGCGGTTCACCGCTTTGATACTCCTCCGGTAAGTTGCCCTTGGAGTATCTTTCGTGCACCGGTTAAAGATGACCATCTCACCGATCTTGAACATCTCTACAGCCAGAGACCGCATATTATTCATATACAGATCAAATGTCTCGGCATTCACCATAACGATGGTCTGATAGATCATCATGGGAGTCCCCTCCATCGCCAGGCATAATTTCTCGATGGACCACATACCATTGTGTTCGATCAGAATCCGTTCCGGCTGGTGCGTATCGATCAGGTTCTGAAAGTATTCTCCGGACAGGTCCTCCTCCTCATCAACATAAACGATCGCTGTGTTGGAATCAGCGAGTATCTGGTCCTCATACTCTTCCTCCCCCTCTTCACAGGCAATCAGAAGAGTTTTATCTCCATTATTA
>CAMNGO010000002.1 GCA_946538445.1 uncultured Lachnospiraceae bacterium | reverse complement strand
TCACCTTCTCCTTGTCAAAGGGAACCCTTCCGGTCTGGCACTCATACAGCTTCTGCCCTTCAGCCAGCCAGAGGGTATCCATCCCATTTGTCAGAGGATAATACACTTTTCCGCACTTGGGACAGAGCCTGGTTCCATTCTCCTGCTCCGGCAAAGTATAGGAGAACCCGTGAAATCCACAGGAGCATTCTTTATAATCCATGAGCAGATGGATCATCACCTTCATCCAGTCCACCGCGGAAGGACGTAGAAATGTGGAGGTACCGCCATCCATGAAGGCACGCATAAACATCTTCTGTAAAAGGTCCGGGTAGGCTTTCCAGTATCGGATCAGTTTATCCTGGATCCCCTTGACCGGCTGGTTATCATGCTCTCCTGCATCCATGCAGAAGATTCCCTTGTCCGACCGGTAAAGCTCCTTCTCCAGAGGGGACAGGAAACAGCGGTTCACCATCATCTTACCCTCAAAGGGAGACCCGGTGTGGAAAAAATATTCAAAAAGAAATACCGAGATAAAAAAGCGGTCCGTCTCATCGTTAAAATGAAGAGTCTCCTCTTCTTTCAATGACACCAGCAGTTCGGGGGCCGCATATTCATTTATGCCGATCACATCCCTGTCGGAGACAATAACTTCCCCGTCTTCCGAGATATCCTGAAATCCATCTTCCCCCCGGTATTCCATCTCCCCGCTTTCCAGGGAAAACCAGAAATCTGAGGGATCATTTCCCACATACACTTTTTGCTGCAGATGCATCTTCTCGAAAAAAGAAGCAAAGGCATATGCTCCCTGGATCAGGGTCTTCATATCGGAAAAATAGGCCGGCTGATACAATTTTTTCCCGGTTTCCTCATCCCTGACCAGATGCATCTCCTCCCGAATATCGGAAAGGGTAACCATCATATCCTTATTCATATCTATCACACTCAATCTTTTATCCCACCAGGATCTCTCCATGGACGGAATCTTCAAAATCAATCTTCAGCCCCTGCCAGATCGGAACCCCTTTTCCGGGGCCCACATCCTTGACGGACCCGTCCGGGAATGTGGCCGACCAGGTTTTCCTTGACAGGTTCTTGATGCCGAAAAGCCCTTTCTTCAGGCGGTTCTCGATAACTTCTCCGGTCACCGTCTCGAAATCATCGTTGTTCTTCTCCGTCAGACAGCGATACAGCCTTGCCCCCTGCATCAGAGGGAACTCAAACCCGTTGACACCCAGTGTGTAGATCATAGTGCCACATCGGTCGCAGGTCATGGTATGCTTTCCGGTCTGGGTAAATGCGGAGGAGAAGGATACTCTGCCACAGGTACAATGTACGATATCCAGCTTCAGCTGGATCAGCATCTGGATCCAGTTTTTCTCGATGATTCTTGTGTTTGGTTCCTTGATCCCATAGGTAAAGGAGATGGTAAATGCTTCCCGGATGTAATCCGGATAGATCTGCCATAGGCGGATCACGTTATCATGAACACCTTTTACAGGACGGTTGGAGGCATTCTCCGGATCATAGACAAAGACCGGATCTTTGCCATAGTGAATCAGGTCATTTTCCTCCGTCATCACCACACAGCGCAGAACTTTGCTTCCCTCCAGGGGATCCCCCCGGAAAAAGAGTTTAAACAGGACAACCGCCAGGGAATAGCGGTCTGTCAGCACGTTTGGCTTGGTGATTCCCTTCACCACTTCCGGAGCCATGAAGCCCGGCATACCACCGATTCCGAAATTATCCCCGTCGGCAGCCACGTTATCACAATCGCAGACCAGCACATGGCCTGTTCTGACATCGATAAAAAATCCGCCGTCATTCAAATCCTGATAGCTCTTACCGCACAGATGCAATGCCCTGAATGCTTTGACGATATTGATCGCCGCGGTGATCATGACATCCAGTGAAGCAAATCTCACAGTCACTTTCCTGGCAGGCTGACCTTTGGCCCGCGGCTTCTCCCACCGATATCCGTTGTAGATATCCGTGAAGGACTCATAACCCCTGGGGGCCAGCTCCATAAGATAACCAAAGGCTCCGTTGGGTTTTGTCTGTGTCAGGAACAAGGGCCAGATAAACTGGTCATTTGGGGCACCGTCTTCTATATTTTTTCTCAGATTATCCCGAAATGCCTTCGGGTCTCTGATCCTGCTGATAAAATACCACTTGAGGGCATATTCCCGGCCACGGTAACGAACCTGATAGACGATACCCTGACCTCCTCTTCCTAATTCTCTGGATACGACGGCTTCCCCTCCTCTTTCAACAGGGATGCGCTCGCCGATCTTTAACTCTCTCATACCCATATCAATTGTTTACCATCCTTCGTCAAAGTCCACTGTATCCAGGTCCACCGCTTCTCCCAGGATATCCCTGGTTCCCTGACGGATCTCCTCCACCAGAACCTTCTCCTTGGCCTGGGCGGAAGACCTGCTTTCTGCGCTGCCTCTCATGGAGGGACTGTCATCCACCAGGGCAAGGCTTTTGCTTCCGATCTGTGAGGAAGTCACTGCCAGCAATTTCACAAGTTCTCTCAGCTGATCTGCAGTCTTGGCCTGGACGGCCAGCTCATCATTGCCGGTAAAGGCACGGAGCACATCCATATCCACTTCCGACCCGATACCCAGGGCAATCTTCAGGCCATACTGAAACCATTTGTTTTCTTTCAAGGTCTCCAGGCCTTTCTGCCAGTTATCGTTGGGGGTTCCGTCCGACAGCAGGAAGATAACCGGTGCGTAGGACAGGGAAGGGGAATTCAGGAAGCTGTTCCTGGATAACTTCTTGGACAGTTCCAGGAAGGCATCTCCCATAAAAGTCAGACCTTCCGGCTCCAGCCGGTTCCAATATTGATAATCTTCGATCTTCACCGGCTCCGGTGTCACCCAGTTAACCTGGGTGGAAAACTTCATCACGGCAATCTTCACATCCGTGGATGCTTCACCCACACCGATCAGGGCAGGCAGCAGCTCTTCCATCGTAGAATTCAGGGATCCTATCTTGGTCCCTTTCATACTCTTTGATACATCGATCAGAAAGAAGATGGTCATACTCTTCTTGGCGGGTTCCATGACATCCAGGAAATCTTCCTCGGATGCCTGGTAAGCTGATGCTCTCTTCCTTCCCGGAAGGAAATCATCATCATCCTGCAGGGATAATTTCCTGGGAACAAATCCCTCCTCATCATCCGGGACAGCCGTTGCTGCGGACTGACGGTTTTCATCGGGAGAAGGATTATAATATTCCGAGACTTTTTCTGCCAGCTCCTCCTGGATCACGCTTCTTCCTCCAAAGTTCCTTCTGTCCAGAAAAAGATCGTCATCCATCTCATTTAAATCTATCCATTTCGGCATATGATACCTCCTATATAAAACGATAGTCCATATCGAGATTTATCTATGTACTGTTCTACTTCCCTTCGAACACTCATTATGATTATACCTCATCTTTCTGAAAATACAAACAAGATATATGCTGTTTATCTGTAAATTGTTGTGCTTGGCCTCCTGATTTCCCTGCAGGGACCAGGCCGGATTCAAGAAAAAAACCACCACATCCAAAGGCAATGGCCCCTCAGATATGATGGTTTGATCATTCATTTATCCCATGATTATAATTCACAGTTATTGACGGTCCTCGGGAATGGGAGTACGTCACGGATATTGCTTACGCCGGTAAGGTACATGATCAGGCGCTCAAAGCCCAATCCAAAGCCGGAATGATGGGTGGAGCCGTACTTACGAAGATCCAGGTAGAAATCATAAGTCTCTTTTGCCATGCCGGTCTCAGTGATGCGGGCCAGGAGTTTTTCATAGTCATCCTCCCTCTGGCTGCCGCCGATGATCTCTCCGATACCGGGAACCAGGCAATCCATGGCAGCCACGGTTTTGCCGTCCTCATTGAGCTTCATATAGAAAGCCTTGATATCCTTGGGGTAGTTGATGACGAATACCGGACGTTTGAAGACCTGTTCCGTGAGATAACGCTCATGCTCGGTCTGAAGATCCGTTCCCCAGGATACTTTATATTCAAAATTATCATTATTTTTGGACAGGATCTCTATGGCATCTGTGTAGGTCACAACACCGAAATCAGAATTCACCACATGATTAAGGCGGTCCAGAAGTCCCTTATCCATGAATTTATTGAAGAAATTCATCTCTTCCGGAGCATGTTCCAGGACATAACGGATGACATACTTCAGCATGGCTTCCGCCACTTCCATATCGCCCTCAAGATCTGTGAAAGCCATCTCCGGCTCGATCATCCAGAACTCTGCCGCATGTCTGGCCGTGTTGGAATTCTCGGCGCGGAAGGTCGGACCAAATGTATAGATATTGCGGAAGGCCTGGGCATATACTTCACCGTTCAGCTGTCCGCTTACGGTAAGATTGGTGCTCTTGTTAAAAAAGTCCTGGGAGTAATCCACGGCACCATCTTCTGTTCTGGGAATATCATTCAGATCCAGAGTGGTCACCTGGAACATCTCACCTGCACCCTCGGCATCGCTTCCGGTGATGATAGGAGTGTGTACATAGACATATCCCTGCTCCTGGAAGAACTGATGGATGGCGAATGCAGCCAGGGAACGAACACGGAACACAGCCTGGAAGGTGTTTGTCCTGGGACGAAGATGGGAAATACTGCGCAGATACTCTAAAGTATGTCTTTTCTTCTGCAGGGGATAATCCGGAGCGGAAGCCCCCTCCAGAACAATGGAGTCTGCCTGGATCTCAAAAGGCTGCTTTGCATCCGGCGTGGCAACCAGGGTACCTTCCACCACAACGGCCGAACCTACATTCCATTTGGAGATGGCGGCAAAGTTGGAAAGCTGCTCCCCATAGACAACCTGAAGGGTCTCAAAAAAAGTACCATCATGCAACACCAGAAAACCGAAATGCTTGGATCCACGGATGCTTCTCACCCATCCTCCCACTGTGATCTTCTTTCCTACATAGGATTCCTGATCTTTATATATCTCTCGAACTGTAACCATACGTATCTCTCCTAAATATATTATTATTTTTAAACTATTCATAACCCACCCAGGCTCTGAATAGTTACCATTCTAACACAGATTTCAAATAAATAAATCCCTGATTTCAATTTTTTGACATTTTTTGCGCCATTTCCCTATCTTATCGAAAAAAATTATGTTTTATGGTATACTTTAAAAAAATCAATCTTTGACAAAGGGGAAGATCCCCGGTCAGAGACTGATTCTATCATCAGATTTGATTGAGACTTCCTCCTCTGCAGGCGGGATTGAATTAGGAAGAAAGATGAGGATATAAATATGAAATTTCACAGAGTACTGTTATTCACAAAGATTGAGATGGAGGTCACTCCTGTAGGAGAAGACCTTCACATTTTACTCACCGGAGGAGATCATCCCTACCTGGGATGTATCGCATACGCAACCGCTGTTGAAAATCCTGAGAATCCGGAAGAACCTGCCACAGACATCTCCATTATCTCCACCCTGGAGAACCCGGAGGAGAGTTTCTGTATCTATGTGGCGGACAAGTTATGTAAAGCCACCGGCAAAACCGTGGTTTGTTCCGGGGGAATCTATGTACCCAACCCCACAAAGAAAGAGCGGGCAAAGCTGGTGGAAAATGTGGATGACCTTATTAAGGACTGGGTTTTCTTCTACGCAGATTAACCTCCGGGATCAGATCTGTTTCCTTACCACGGCGTATTCATCTCCGTTACGATAGTAAGGACAGCTCTTGTAATTCCCCTGCATGATCCGATAATAATCGTCTTCATCAATCTGGCAATCGCAGAGATATTCTTCATAGTCTTCATCGTAAGTATAATAGGCACATGATGTGCATTGTATATCCAAGATATCACCTCCATATAGCATCATTTTATATAATTGGAGGAGAGAAAACAACACATATTTGGAAAACAAGCCTTATGCAATATCTGGAATACCACATAAAAAAAGAAGATCATGGGCGGGAAGTGATTTCGATCCTCCGGTCTGACCTGGGTCTTTCGACCACAAAGATCCGTTCTGTCAAATGGGATCCGGCAGGCATCCTCCTGGATGGCGAGAGAGTTACCGTCCGTCACCGGGTAGCGGAGGGGCAGACTCTGAAGATCCTGAAAAATGATTCGGAAAACCGGCAGAAAAGAATCCTGCCCTGCCCCATGGAACTGGCTATCTTATATGAGGATGAGGACCTGATCTTCATCAATAAACCGGCAGGGCTGGTCTGTCACCCATCCGCAGGTCACAGACAGGACAGCCTGGCCAACGGCCTGCAGGCTTATTTTGACGGAAAAGCAGAGCGGAGCAGCATCCACCTCCTGGGACGGCTTGATAAGGACACTTCCGGCATCGTAGGTATCGCAAAAAACGGGCTGATTGCCAGAAGGATGATCCTGGGACAGAGTATAGAAAAAGAGTACCTTGCGATCACAGAGGGATATCTGCCACTGGAGAAAGGTACCATAGAACTTCCCATGGAGGAATACAGGGACCCGGAAGATCACCTCCTCAAGATGCGCCCGGGAAACAAGAAAGCTGTCACCTCCTATGAAGCTATTCACCGTCAGGATGATCTCAGCATCTGCCGGGTTCGGATCGCCACCGGAAGAATGCATCAGATCCGTTCCCATATGGCTCTGATCGGACACCCGCTGCTTGGGGACAGCCTGTACGGGCACGGACCGGCAGGGAATATGGCAAGAGCAGCATTGCACGCCCATCTGGTCCGCTTTACCCATCCTTTGTCCGGGGAAGAAAGAACCATAAAAGCAGATCTTCCGGAGGATATGAGGACCTGCCTGAATAATATGACAGATCTATAAACTCATAGATCGAGGGGGCTGCCACTGCTCTGGCAACCCCCTCGATCTATGGAAGTTCATGCATAATGATCTATTCCGTTTCCAAATATCTTACATAGTCAGCTTTGGTGTCGGCGTATCTGGACTGGCTGATGGGAAGTTCCTTTCCGTTCTTCAGGATGATCGAATACTTCTCCAGCTGAGAGATATGCCTCAGATTCACTGCATAACTCTTGTGGCACTGCAGAAAACTGTCCCCGTGCTCATATGTCAGAAAATCTGATATCTTAAGGTTGATGGACTTCACCAGCCCCTCTTCCCCGTAAATGTTGAGCTTGCGCTTATCGCTCTCAACATAGTAGATATTGACATAAGGAACTGTGAAGATGCCTTGTTTATTTATGATGGTGAATACTCTTCCCCCTGCCTGCTTCAATTCCTGAAGGGCTTTTCGAATCGACTCTTTCACATGATTCATATCCAATGGCTTGCACAATACATAAGTAGGGTCTGCCTTAAATACTTCAAAAATCGACTCATTCAGTTCAGAAAGATATATGATCTTTAATTCCGGATTGCGGTCCTGCAGCCGCTTCGAATAATTGATGATATTTTTTGCTTCTTTTTCCAAAGTTAAAAATAATATCTTAAAAACGGCTCCGCTTTTAATGGTCTGTTTAAGCTCCTCTTCTTTATCCCATGAGATTACTTTTGCATTAGGACACTCATTGCTGACTGCTTCCATCAGCTGATTTCTTATACTCTCATCATATTCTAAGATACCGATATTCATAAGCGTCCCACCCCTTTCTCATTATTTTTCACTCATGCGGGTGAAATTATTTAAATACGAATTCGAAATATAAATCAATGCAAATATAACACTTTTAAGACTCTAAAGAAGATACGGTTCTCCCTAAATTATAACATGGCAAACTTTTTTTTTGACATTTTGATTATGGCACTAACAACTTTAATTTTGACAAAGTAAAAAAAGGGGTATTGTTAATACCCCTTTTGCAAGTTTTTCTTCCTATTTTACCCTTTTCTTTTCCACAGACCGGTCTATGCCCGGAGAAAAGAGAAGTGATAACAGATTAAATTACATTAACTGACGGAACATAGCCTCGAACTCTTCGATGGTAGCCGGTCTTGGGTTGCCGGGTGCACATGCATCAGCAGCTGCGGACTCGCAAAGGAACGGAAGATCCTCTTCCTTGATGTCCAGTTTGGTAGGAATACCAACGTCAACGGATAACTGACGAACTGCATCGATAGCTGCTTTGCGGTATTCTTCCTGGCTCATGCCTGCAGTGTCAACACCAAATGCCTCTGCGATATCTTTGAATTTCTCGCCGGTGTATTCCTGGTTGAATTCCATAACGATCGGAAGCATCATAGCACATGCCACGCCATGAGGTGTATCATATACAGCACCCAGAGTATGTGCCATGGAATGAGCGATACCAAGACCTACGTTGGAGTATGCCATAGCAGTTACATACTGAGCTAAAGCCATACCTTCACGTCCGTCGGGATCGTTCTCAACTGCTGCACGTAGATTCTTGGCGATCAGCTGGATGGATTTCAGGTTCAGGCAGTCTGACAGTTCCCAGGCTGCTGCTGTGGTGAAACCTTCGATGGCATGGGTAAGAGCATCCATACCTGTGGAAGCAGTCAGGCCCTTAGGCATGGAGGACATCATATCCGGATCAACTACTGCAATATCAGGAATGTCGTTAGGGTCTACACATACGAATTTACGTTTCTTCTCAACGTCTGTGATAACGTAGTTGATGGTGGACTCAGCACCGGTTCCGCCTGTGGTAGGAACTGCGATGGTGAATACGGTACGTTTGCTTGTTGGGGAAAGACCTTCCAGAGATCTTACATCGTAGAATTCAGGATTGTTCACGATGATACCGATACCTTTTCCTGTATCCATGGAGGATCCGCCACCGATAGTGATCATCATGTCAGCGCCGGATGCCTTGAAAGCATCAACACCGTGCTGTACGTTTTCAATTGTCGGATTCGGCTTAATGTCGGAATATAATTCGAATTCAATGCCATTCTCAGCCAGAAGGTCTGTTACCTTTGCAGCTACGCCGAATTTTACAAGATCAGG
Organism: uncultured Lachnospiraceae bacterium; assembly: GCA_946538445.1. Classification (GTDB taxonomy): domain Bacteria; phylum Bacillota; class Clostridia; order Lachnospirales; family Lachnospiraceae; genus Anaerobutyricum. Next base: position 30,282 of record CAMNGO010000002.1, on the reverse strand, counting down.
ATCGGAAGCAACGAAAGCTTTCTTATATCCTCTCTCTTTGATCAGTCCCGGAATCTCCTGGATAGCGCCATGTCCGTGGTAAGAAATACCATTTAATACGAAACGATTCACTGCCATAATAATCAATCTCCTTTTCAAAAAATATATGCAGTTGTCTCCAGTTACTAGGCTGTTTATATGATACCGTTTTTTTTGCTCTTTAAAAAGAGATTTTTTTCTCATTAACAAGATGTTTTTTGTCTTCTGTTGATAACTTATAGTGATAGTTCATAAATATAGATGAATATTCTTGCTTTCTTTTCACATTTCTCATAATTTTATCATTCTTGCTTTTTTGTATTGACAAATAATGACATATTATAAATATTTTAAGAACCTGTGGCATTATTCCTGTCCATTTGCTATAATAAATCTAATATATGTAACTCTATTAACCCATACTCACAAAAGAGACAAAAGGAGGAAATTATGAAAAAATATTCCCGCTATTTATTAAGCCTTGTGACCATACTTGCTTTGGTCTTATTATTCAAGGTCCCCGGCAAGGCAGCAAGTAATCTGGTGCAGACCGCCAGTTCTGCCAATGCCGTCACGGTTGCCTGGACCGCTCCGACCTTATCATCGAGCTCCACGCTGACAGGATATTCCTTTAAGCTGGACGGCAGAGAGAATGTATTGACTGCAGCTCCCGGCGCAACAAGTGCAACCCTCAGCCTTCCCGCAAATTATGTCGGATACCTGCAGTTATCCTATACCTACACAACTTCATATGGCGGCCCATATACAGGCTATGTTGGCAGCACATATATCAACACTACAATCTCTACTCCGACAATAAAAGAATTCGTTACATCCGGCGTTCTGACATATACAAGTAAGGTATGTTTCAATACTGCAAGACCTAATAGCAACTACCGCACAGAACTTCAGATGTTCAAGGGAAACAGTACTACTCCTTGTAATACCCTTGACTTCGTTTCCTCATCCCTGTATGTAGGAATTAAGAAGAACACAGCTTACAGATACAGAATCAGATACTATTACAAGAATTATACCACCGGTGCTGTAACATATTCTGCATGGAGCCCATACCGTGGTTTCATGTTAAATAAAATCAAATACAGAAGAAGCGGCAACGCCTTCACCCTTACATTTAACAAAGCAAAATTTGTTAAGAAATACGTGGTAAAAGCTTCCAAGAAATATGATACAGGTTTTAAGAAAGCTAAGACAATCAAGCCGAAGAATAAGAAGTCTTATAAGGTTAAGGTTGGAGCTAAGAAGAAACCTTATTTCCGTGTCTACACTTATCTTAAGCTCAAAGAATTCACAGGGCTTAGTGATGTTATAGTGAGAAACTAAGACAAACAGTAAATACGAATCATATTGATAACGGCAGGTGCCCGGATATGTAATCCATATCCGGGCACCCTTCTTTTATTTATTCTATGTCTTATTTTATAAGCAATCTAATCCTCTCTTTTCGCCCCCCAGAAGAACAAAGCCACGGTTCCGGGTCCTGTATGGCTTCCGATGGTGGTACCGATATCAAAGATCTCCACGCGGCCTTTCATGGCAGGCAGCTCTGCCTCAATCAGGTCTGCAACCTTCCTGGCATCCTCATAGCAGGCCGAGTTGGACATAAAGATTTTTTCTGAATAATTTTTTCCATCCTTAATCAATTCCAGACATTTGTCCGCCATAACCTGAATTACCTTCTTCTTGGTACGTATCTTCTGCCTGGGCACCAGCTTTCCGTTAAGGTCTACATTCATGAAGGGGCAGATGTTCAGAACCTTCCCTACAAGGCCTGCTGTCGGTTTAATACGTCCGCCACGAATAAAGAAAGTGAGATCACTGGAGAAAAACCAATGATTCATCTCCAGCTTATGTTCCTCAGCCCATACGGCAACTTCCTCCAGACTTTTTCCCTGATCCCGAAGATCTGCCAGTTTATCCATCAACAATCCATAACCTGATGATGCAGCAAGCGAATCGATCACAATAATCTTACGCTCCGGATAGCGGTCTTCCAGGTCCGCTTTAGCAATCCTGCATGAGTTGATGGTTCCGGATATCCCCGAACTTAAAGTAAGATGCAGGATGTCTTTTCCTTCTTCTAAAAATGGCTCAAAATAATCGATATATTCTTCTACATTGACCTGGGAGGTCTTGGTCATCTCTCCCGCTGCCATCCTCCGGTAGAACTCCTGCATGGATATGGTCTGCCCCAGATCATCCACATATTCCTTATCTCCCAGAGCGTAATGGAAGCCAATGATATGAATGTCCCTTTTCTCTATGTATTCTTTTGATAAGTCTACGGTTGAACAACAGCTTAATATATAATCACTCACTCTCTCAGAACCTCCTTATTGATATTAAAGCTATATAAGCTATCAATATCAAAGAACAATAAAAAAAATTTTACACAGTATATCATAACACATAATATAGTTTTTATTGCAACATTTCATAATATTTTTTAACTTTTTAATATAAAAAAACACAGCAGCCTATGCTGCTGTGCCGGATAAATCATTCTATTTGTTTTTTCGTGCTACTTCTTCCAGGTTCAGGGTCTCAATGTAAAACCCAAGTTTATCATAAGAATCGAAGTATGCAAATTTTACGCCACCTCCACGGACGGAATCGCCGGATTGATATACCGGAATCCCTTTCTCAGCCATATAGGCGATGGCATCATCGTGGCTTGATACGTTAAAACGGATATGATGGAGCCCACGTCCCACCTTTTTGGTGTAATCCATCCAGGCACTGTCTCCCTCCACGGGACTCAGGTATTCCAGCTGAATGCCAAATTTGTTGAAGAACTGCATATGAACGGCCGGGCCGATTTCCAGTTTTTCTCCTTTGTAGGTGGAGTTCGGATGTCTGGACACGCCGCCATCCTGAGCTCCCTCATCGGGAATATCAAAGATTTCTTTCAGGTTGCGTCCCAGTTCCAGGCTGTCCTCTTCCGGGATTACACATCCTACTTGATCTATTTCCACAAAGATCTCATCAAATGTCTTACTCATTACAGGCCCTCCCAACTCTATTACTCAAACTCAGCAAGATTGATGGTTTCGATCATAAATCCGAGTTTATCTATGGAATCGTAAAAAGCGAATTTCACTCCGCCCCCTCTGACAGAATCACCGGAATGAATCATATTGATTCCTCTTTCCGCCAGATAAGCCACCGCATCTTCATGGCTTCTGACATTAAAACGGATATGATGGATACCTTTTCCATATTTATTCAGGTAGTCATTCCAGGAACTATTGCCATCGATGGGGCTCTGACACTCGAAGGGAGGATTCATCCCCGTAAAAGCGATTGTATGAACTCCGGGGCCCGGAACCTCCGGCTTACCGTAATATGTGCTGTTGGGATGGTGAACTACCGGTGAATCGGACACCTGATCATCCGTCAGACCGAAAAAGCTTTTATAATTCTCCGCGAAGGCCTTACTCTCTTCTTCCGGTGCGATCACCCCGATCAGGTCGATTCCGACAAAGATATCGGAATATTCTTTACTCATTCTTTCCAGCCTCCCCTGTCTCTTCCTGTGTCTCTTTTTCAGCCTTTTTATTACCCTTTAAAGATTTCGAAAGGGCGTCAAGATAATCTTCCATAACCTGAAAATCCTCGAGAAACTGTCTTTGCTGCAGCTCCCACTGTTTATATTCACGGATCGCTTTTTCAGCTTCTTTTCTCTTCTTCTTTTCTTCTTTCTTTGACATGTTCATTCCCCTTTCCGTCTTTGTCAATTCCTTGAATACTCTTTTTCTATGAACTCCATGAATAATTCCACAGCATGAGTCCTGAATTTGTTGGTTTTATAGATCATATAGACCTTACGAAAATCATCCGGCACGTTGGAAACCGGAATAATCTTGATGTTATGGAAATTCTCCAGGTAAGGAACGTTAGCGATCAGGCCAATCGTTTTTGTATAATCTGTCTTCCCCGTTTCCTCCTGGGACAATAGTCCGGCAATCAGAAGTTCGTTGGGATAATCAAAGAACACATTGTTCCAATCGATATCCAGTCCCTGGCTCACCAGCAGCTCCCGAAACTGATTTCCGATGAGAGTGGTGATGGAGTAGGTGTAGATACGGTATTGGATCAGATCTTCAAAAGTCAGAGCTTCCTTATCTGCCAAAGGATGATTGGTGTTCATGAGAGCGACCACCTTCTGACTCAGCACAGGTACCGCCGTCAGCTCCGATTGATTAACGTCATAGGAGCAGAAACCGATATCGTACAGATTATCCAGAAGGTTGCTGATGATCTGCTCGGTATGCCCTTCATACACCTTAATTTCTATATTTTCACATTTATTTCGAAACTTGCCGATCGCTTCCGGCAAGAATGTAGTCTGAATCGTTGGAATCGCACCGATCTCAATTTTACCGGTGAGATTACCGGAGTAATCATGCATCAAGGAAATCCCTTTATCCAGGATTCGAAGTGACTCATTGATATATTTATAGAATTCCCTCCCATAGCTGGTCAATTTGATATTTCTTCCGCTTTTTTCAAACAATTTCAGACCTAGTTCTTTTTCAAGTGAGATGATTGCTCCGCTTAAACCCGGCTGGGAAATATAAAGTTCTGAGGCAGCGATCGTGTAGTTTTCTATCTCTGCCAGCTTACAAAAATATCTCAAATGCATTAAGTTCAATCTTTTTACCCTCTATCCTCAAATTATTTTTATTTTTATGGTTTTTTATAAATAAATCTGATATAATAACAATAATTCTATATAAAACGCTTATATATTTCTTGTGATTTTATATGGTTTATTCCCAAAAGTTCGAGGTGATACAATGAATCTTTCTCAGTTATACTATTTCCAGAAACTTGCGGAAGTACAACACTATTCCTCTGCAGCAAAGCAATTATCCATATCACAGCCTGCTTTGTCAAGTGCCATATCTTCCCTGGAAGCCGAATTATATGTTCCTCTCTTCCAGAAGTCCGGCCGTAATGTCAAACTGACTGATTATGGAAAAGAGTTTTATGAATATGTTACAAGATGTCTCAGATATATTGAACAGGGTACAGCTGTCATGAAGGAGTACTCCAATCAGATCAGCGGTTCTGTCAACATCGGCTGTATACCGACCCTGCTGAATGATTTTCTTCCGACGATTATCCGCAATTATCATTCGCATTATGATAACACAAGTTTCGAGATCTACCACGGTATGTCAAAGGACATCGTTGAGGGGATTCAAACCAGAAAGTATGATGTCGGTTTCTGCAGCAAGATCAGCAACTATCCTGATCTGGTATTTGTACCCATATATTATCAGGAGATCATCGCCATCCATCAGGATGACGGCTCTGTGATCGGTGATTCGGTAACCCTGAACTATTTCAAAAACAAGGATAATATCATAACCTACCGGGAATCTCTGGCCATCGGCGGAATCATCAAATCATTGCTGAAGAAGCATAATATTCAGGCGGTTTACCGTTATGATGATGAGATCAGTATCGGGGGGATTGTTTCTAAATTTGATAAATATGCCATCTGTGCGAACACACCCTTCCTGAATCAGTTCAATAATCTGAAGAAGATCCATATCTCGGATGTACCGCTGAATACCCGTCTCATCTACATGTGCTATAATAAAACAGCTCTCCGTCCTGCCATCGTAGAATCCTTTATGAATTACGTAGTGACAAAAGAATTGAGGCTGCCAAAGTGAAATAACAAATTGATAAATACCCCCATCAGCAATGGTGATGGGGGTATTATTATGTCCTATCGGATTAATCCAATCAGAATCACTATGGGATATGATTAGATAATGATTCCCATGGTTGCCATAAGTGTGATCACAAAACCGGCAATCAGACAAGGAATTGTGGATCCCCATACGATATGCATATAGGACTCGCCGATGGTACACTTACAAACTGTGGTCTCCATAACAACCGGTGAAGCGTTAGGAAGCTTGTTGAGTGTGATACCGGCTTCTGCACAGATACGGTGAAGAGCTGCTGCGGATGCACCCTGCTGAAGGAATGCCTGACCGAAGCTCTCAAGGAACAGAGTCTCAGCTGTGATAGCGGAGCCGGTAAGGGCACCACAGATCAGAGTACCAATCCAGGTCTTGAAGTAAACCGGAAGGCTGATGCCAAGAACTGCCTGCTGAACAGCTGCGAATGCCGGTGAAGCAGCAAGAACTTTGGAAAGACCAACTACTGCAGCAACAGTAAGCATGGTGCTAAGACCGGAATTGCTTCCTTTCTTAACCAGGTCTTTAAGGTTTGCACGTACACGGCCAAACTGTGTAATGATGATAGTTGCAACACCGACGAACAGAGATGCAGCCAAAGTAACTGTGGATGAGAACTCTGTGAATTTTGTCATGCCAACTACACATGCAAGAACGAGGATGAATGGAAGCAGGGAGGTGAAGATGTTTGGAAGTTCATCATCACTCTCGATAACATGATCGTCTTTGTACATAGCCAGAAGGGCTTCTTCTGTGTTCTGAGCCATACTCTTCTTCTGTGCCCTGTTGAAATAGATAACATACCATGTACAGGTAATAGCGGAGAATACAACACTCAGTCCGGGAGCCACGCCTGTGGTGGTTCCAAGGAATGTGGTAGGAATAACGTTACAGATATCCATGGAGTATGCAAAGGAGTTTGCATTAGCACCACCGCAGATCATGAGGAAAGGAAGAAGACGTCTGTCCATCTTCAGCTCTCTTAACATATTATCAGCGATCGGATAAAGAACGAATACCATGATGTATCCATTGATACCAAGAAGAGTGATCAGGAAAACACAGATCATAATAGTAAGACCAACTCTCTTCGGTCCAAGGATGTTATTAAGTGTCTTGGCGATCTTAACTGCTAAGCCTGTTGCTCCAACAAGCTCACCAAAGATACCGCCCAATGCAAGGATGATCAACCAGCTCTGTACGAATCCGGCTGCGCCGACGGAGAATCCGCCAACTCCTTCTGAGAAATAATCAAACAGACCGTTCGGCAGGCTAAGGCCACTGGTCAGGATGATGATGACTGCAGTGATAACTGCGGAAGTAACCATGTCAACTCCCTTAACAACCATGAAGATAAAGAGAATGACGGCTACCAATAAACCAATTCCAGCTAACATATTTTTCTCCTCTCTTTAAATATATAATATACTGAAAATGTTTCTATCGTAACAATATTTAATATGTTCGGATTAGTGTTTCTCCTTTGCATCCAGCTCAGCAGCGATTGCATCATAATCTGCATCTTTCCATCCGATGACAACATTGATGATAGTCGGAATAATCAAAGTGAAGATGGTGATGAAGGAGGCTGCAGTAAGACCCTTTGCAACCAGTGCAGTCAGACCTACCTGGGAGATAGCCCATGTAAGAACGATATAGAGGAAAGTAAGGAGCGCTCCACGTTTGTTACGTTTCTGAGCGGAAACTTCAGGATCCTCATTCTGTCTCTTCTCCCACCAGTTAAGAACACGGTCATTGAAGCCCTGTGCATAGTTGATGGCAGTAGAAATCGTAGCGAAGAAGATAGCGATCGTGATCAATGTCAAGGATAATACCTTGATTCCACCCTGAGCCCAGCCGTTCTGAACGATCATGATGGAGTATACAGCAGTACCATTCTTCCATCCTTCAAAGATGTCAGAGTAGTTTGCCATAAGGTTGACAGCACTCATCTCCAGGAATGCCCAGTTGGCGATTACAGATAAGATAACTGCAACGCGGAGTGTCTTCTTGTTTCTGAAAATCTGTGCATGGTTTACATAAGCGCCATAGCCTGCAAGGTTCTGGCCGGAGAAGATGTAAGCCCAGAATAAAGCAATTAAAAGGAACTTGATGTAAGAACCTGCACCTGAAGCGATGGCTGAGTTCATCTCATTTGCAATAACTGCCTTTTCAGTGGCAAGTTTGCCGGAAGCGATATTATAGAATACGTTCGGCACATGAACTACCACTAAGGAGATGAAGATAACAACACTCATAAATACAGCGTTCTTACGTACCAGATCGGTACCCTTCATACAAAGTAAGAACATAATGATTCCGATAATGAAAGTTGTGAGCAGATATGGGATACCTGTCAGCTCATGCAAAGCGGAACCGGATGTGGAATAGGCAAGAGCCATACATACGATCAATAACCAGTTAAAGTTAAACTCGTAAATCCACTGTAAAGGTTTTGCTAATTTCCCGCCCCAGAAGCGCTCAGCATATTTTGCCTGGAAATTGGCATAGTCAAATACTCTGAAATCCATGGCGAATTTCATGAAGAAGTAGATGACGACACAGTTGATGATTGCTACTACTAATGGTCCCAGAAGTGCAAAGTAAGACTGTGTTACCTCCGGAAGTAATCCGAAGAAGCCTGTGTTTTTAAAGAAGTAGGTCCAAGGTGTGGAACCGGAAGCGAAACCTCCGCCACACTGGGAACTGTAGGCGATGGATACGAAGATGATGACCGCCCGCCAGTCGATTTTGTTGTTAGAATTATTCAATACTTTTCATCCCTTTCCTTTTTATTTACTCTCGGATTGCCAGTAAGGATTAAACTTGTCGAGTGGAATCTCCACCAGACCTATGTCATCACCGTAAAAATAGATCACAAATCCTCTCTTACAGCGGAAGGAACATTCCAGACAAGGATCCTCATCACAATAACAAAAAGCATCGGTATCTGCAAGAGCAAACACCATCGGAGACTTTTTATCGTCCCTGATGTATTTTAAATATCCGCCGACGAAGGTCTTGAGATAGATCCACTTCGGCTTCCATTTGAAGGTTTTATCACGCCAGGCTACTTTGACGGCATTGTCATTATAACCACCTGTGATCTGGTAGGACAGTTTGATTCCGCCTTCCAGGCCTTTCTCTTCATCATATGGGACTGAAATCAAAGGCTCCAGTTCTTTACCACAACACGAGATGTTTCCGGGACCACCTTCACCCCGTGTTATGACAGGGTACAATGCACCGCAATGTTCACACTGATAGAAGGTGACATCCGGACAAAGTGTCCATAAAGGTTTTCTCGTGTCTCTACATCTTCTCGGTCCAAATGTCTGTTCTATCATGGTATATTATCCCCTGTTCTTATTTCTTTCTTTTATCTCTTCAATCAACTTGAATCTCTGAGTTTTGCCTGTGGCTGTACGTGGAATCACATCGATCAACTCCACACGCTCCGGCCACAGTTTCTTCTGTACCTGTTTACCGTTCAGATAAGCGATCACATTCTCCAGAGTGATCTGGGATGTATCAGCTCCCTCTTCCGGAACCAGGAATGCACAGATCTTCTCTCCCATACGATCATCAGGTTCACCGACGATGTCGTGATCCTTGATTCCCGGGAATCCCTCAAGATTGTCATTGATTTCGTGGATACTTAAACTATAGCCACCGCGAAGAAGCATATCTTTGATACGTCCGACAACATGAATGTTGCCCTTGTCGTCCAAAGTACACAGGTCTCCGCTGTGGAACCATCCATCATCATCCAGAACCGTATCCGTGATATCTCTCTGTCTCAGATAACCCACAAATACCTGGGGTCCTCTGGAAAGCTCTTCCCCGGTGCTTCCCGGAGGAAGATCATTTCCTTCTGAGTCGATGATCTTCACTTCCACTCCGTCGATCGCCCGTCCTGATGTAGTACCATTCAGTTCCAGAGCCTCGTCCGGTCTGACGAAAGTATGCGGACAGCTCTCGGTAGAACCATAAACCTCACATAATAAGATGCCGAGTTCATGGGCTTTCTGAACCATATATCCCGGAACCGGGGCACCACCGCAGAGATAGAATCTCATGGAAGGAACCGCACCGCCGTTTTTCGTGATGTAGTGGATGATGTCATAAATGATCGGAGTAGCACCCATAGAGTAGGTGATCTTCTCCTGATTAATATAGTCGATAGCCTTCTTGACACTGTAGTTCTGCTGCAGGAACACAGTTCCTCCGGCCAGCATCGGTCCAACCAGTCCATGGTTGAATCCGGTAGCGTGATTCAGAGGTGCCGGCATCAGCATGATATCCTCATCAGTAAGACCCAGATCCTTATTAAATACAGACTCACTGTAACGGATATTATTATGTGTCAGAAGAACTCCCTTGGTACCTCCTGTGGTTCCGGAAGTACACAGTATCAGAGCGATATCCTGTGCGCTTACCCTGGCATATTTCTCTTTTGGAAGCGGTTCATACTTCTCAAAGATCTCACGGAAAGTGATTCCGCTGTTATCCGGAACAGGGGATTCGTTATCCATGTAAACCACTGTTTTACAGCTGGGCGCATTCAACTTCGCTTCGTTGATTCTTTCCACATAATTCTTCGGGCCGATGGTAGTCGGTCCAAGATAAGCTACAGAACCGGTCATATTCATGAATCTTGCCAGGTCAAATGCCTGGTAGGTCATCTCCAGAGGATGGGACACACATCCCAGCTTAAAAGCTGCTACCATGGTGACAACAAACTCGTAACGGATTGCCAGCTGATAGGTCAGGGTATCCATCGGTTTTACACCTTGCTCATACAGATAAGCAGCCAGACGGGAAGAGAGATCATCAATCTGGGCATAAGTGAAACGATTTCCGGAATCGTCCAGCACATACTCTTTGTCGGGATATGCCGCTACCGTCTTCTCCCAGCAATCCAGTAATGTCTCGTTAGTCCAATAACCTTTTTTAAAATATTCTTCTTCTAAGGCCGGATTAATTTTTACTTCATCAAACATTATTCAAGCCTTCTTTCATCTATCATTATGACCGGATGAAAACCGGGAAGAATCATACTCCCGGATTTCATCCGCCATATCATTTACTGATAATTATAATGCTTTTAATCCTGTCTCGCCTTCTACAGCACCTTCAGCAAGAGCTTTATCAATTTCTTCCTGAGAGAAACCGAGGTCTTTCATGATGGAGATGGTGTGAGCACCCTGGGAACCGCCGATCACATATTCCGGAACTCCCATAGATTCAAACTGAATCGGGTTTGTAGCAAGGATACGGTCATTATTCGGATAGTGAAGGTTGATCAGCATATCATTTGCCCATGCCTGCTCATCTTTGTAGATGTCAACCGGCTCAAAAGCTGCTTCACAAGGCATATCAGCTTCTTTGAACATCTTCATTAAGTCGTCACGGTTGAATTTGGCAATAGCTTCGTCCATAACATCGATAACTTCACTGTTGAGGCCTGCTGCATTAATATCTGCACAATGTTTGTACTGATCCTTCTCAAGCATCTCAGGGCATCCGATCAATGTGAAGAACTTGTTGTAGTCACGGTCATATTCCGGACAGCAGATGCAAACCCATTTTCCGTCTTTGGTGCGGTATACGTTATTAAACGGGTTAACAACTTCTTTTCTGCTCTTAGGATATGGATTGCCATACTGAGCGGAAATGATACCTGTGGAAAGAGCATAGATAGCTGCATGCTGAAGAGCGATAGTAACTTTGTCACCAACGCCTGTCTGTGTTCTCTTATAAAGAGCTGCACAGATACCGGAAGCCAGTGCCATGGAAACCTGGAAATCACCAAAACCGTTGGTTGGGATCATAGGAGCGTCACCACGGTTAACTGTTGTACCGAATACACCACCACGAGCCATGTAGCATGTTACGTCAAAACCTGCGCTGTCTTTTTCCGGTCCTTTTTCACCATAACCAAGTACCTGGGCAAAGATCAGTTTCGGGAATTTCTCTTTCAATGTATCGTAGTCAAGTCCAAGATTTCTTAAAGATTTGTTTCTTGTGTTTGTTACGAATACGTCAGCCTCTGCTAACAGTCTGTAAGCGACCTCACGTCCTGTCTCGGATTTAAGGTTCAGGGTAACGAATCTCTTGTTTAAGTTGGCAACATCAAATGCAAGGTTTTCATCATCTGTAAAAGGCATGTTGAAAACAGCACCCTGTGTTCTGGCCGGATCCCCTTTGAAGGATTCGATCTTCACAACGTCAGCGCCCCACTCGCCAAGTACTCTTGCGGTTGTCGGAGCAGCAAGATATGTTGTAAGGTCAACAACTTTTACGCCCTCTAATGGTTTCATGAGCTTATATCCTCCTATCATTTACTATACTTTTTTCATCCATGAAATGATTACTTTTATTTGATTTTCTTATAGATTAAAAAGTAAAAAGGGAGGTCGTCAGGTCAAGACCTAACGACCTCTGAATTCTCAAATCTGATCACCGAAACGGATCCGATGATCCCTATGTATTTACAGTACTAAATCACTGAAGCTCTGGAATTAGATAACGTATTCCATATGGCCGTGATGTTTGATTGTCTCACGGGAGATTGTGATTCTCTGTACAGTAGGAGCACCTTCCTCAAGCCACATAGCACGGCAGTCACGATAAAGTCTCTCAACAGGACCGTACTTGCAGTCTTCGAAGTATCCGATACCACCGTAGATCTCAAGCATCTCATCGGATACGAGTCTTGTGGAATCGATGGAGAACAGCTTACAGATAGCAGCTTTCTCTGTGATGTATTCGCCGGTCGGATTCTCCATAAAGGATTTTGCGAAATCGTATACCAGGCAGCGAAGTGCATGTGTCATCATGGACATGTTAGCGATCTTAACGCGGATAGCCTGACGTTTGATGATCGGTTTTCCAAATGTAACACGGTCTGCAGCATAGTCAAGAGCAAGCTCTAACATTCTCTGGCACATACCAAGGTTGGATGCTGCGATATGAGCACGGGATACGGACAGGGAGTGCATAGCAACTTCAAGACCCTGGCCTTCTTTACCTAATAAGTATTTCTTGTTGATGCGGCAGTCTTTGAAGATCAGATCACCATGACCGGCACCACGGCAGCCCATCATATGAGGCATGTTAACGATTTCGAATCCAGGAGCATCCAACGGAACGAAGAAAGCAGATAATCTGTCGTCTTTGTCGGACTCAGGATTTGTAACAGCGATAACATATGCGAATTCGCAGCAGTCTGTATGGGAGATAAGTGTCTTCTCACCATTCAGGATGTAATCGTCGCCATCTTTAACAGCTGTGGTATGAAGGTCAGCGCCTGTACCACCGGTAGCCTCTGTCAGAGCGAAGCAGGTGAAGACTTCCTTGTCCTGGAATTTCGGCATATACTCAGCCTTTAATTCATCATTACCATAGTCGTCAAGGATTCTCCAGTTAAGGTCTAATGCGTAATGCAGATGCATTCTCATTCCACCCGGGCCACGGGAGAACTCTTCCTGAACCTGAAGGATCTCAAGCTCGTTCAGTCCATAACCACCATAGCATTCCGGTAATGCGCAACGATAAATATCATTCTCGATTGCCAGATCATAGAATTCCTGGGGGAATTTGTTGGTTACTTCAACTTCCTTCTGCATCTCTTCGAAAGGACCCTGTGCTAATTCACGAATTTTCAGTAAATATGCCTGAAATTCTTCTTTGGATAATTTGCTCATTATTGCCTCCTTTTTTGTATTTGATAAGGTTTTATTATTCTTACAATTTAATTTTACCTTAGCGTCAGAACATAAACAAATCGTTTGTATTTTCAATTTCTATACATCTTATAGTATTTTCTTATGATTTTCCCCCAAAAAATATAATTTTTTGTTATTATCAATTTTTTGGACATGTAATATTATACAATCGAGATGGAATATTTTAATATTATTTCACAGAAATGTCATATTTGTTTCATGAAATCCCTGACGCAACGGATTGCCGCTTTTGAAAAGCATGGAAGCCGTATTTATTTCCATAAATTATGTTTATAGATTTTTCCTGTCTCCATGCCAAGAAAACGGTTATGGATTCTCCTCATCCTCATACCCGTAGATTCCGTTGACCGTCATGTCAATGGTGGCCTCTTTTCCCTGGAGTTCTTTCCTTTTGAAATCCTCCGGGAAAGTGAGAGTCATGGTAAAATGATCTCCGGGATGATGACCTACCAGCTGCTCCTCCATATCGCCGAGCAGTCTGCCTGATCCGACTGTCAGTCTCACGCCATGGCCATCCGTGCTCCCGTCCTTCACTTCTTCGCCATCTACATATCCTACGAAATCAATATTTACTTTATCCCCTTTTTTTATCTCAAGGGTGGGATCAGTCAGCACGACTTCCTGTTTTCTCATCAGGAGATCGATCCCGTTGGTAAAAGACCCAGTCTGCTTATAGTTAGTGTAGAAACCGAAAATTGCCGCGGCTGCCACTAAAACCAGTGCAATCGTATATGTATTTCGTCTGAGCTTAAATTTTTTATTCTGATCCATGTTACTCCCCTTTATGATATAGTACCTTCAAAATATTCCTTCATCCATGCAGCGGCCTCATCCTCGTCCTCCCCGTTCAGCAAAACAAAGACTTTCGGACAGTCGGCCGTCCTCTCATAGAAATCCATCATAGAAGTGATACTCTTCACATTGGCATGATAATCATCCAGGACGATGTCCATATCACTTTTCATCTTATTTGCATTATGCACAAGTCTCACAATATGGAATTCATCCCATCTGTCTTGCCTGACAGAAACAGTTACTCGTTTCATCATTCTCCCTTGAAAAAAATGCTGATCCATATCTTGCGATATGAATCAGCATTCATTATATACTCACACTCAAGATATACTAACCGATTTATTCAATCAATTTTATTCGTATTCTTTCTCAAGACATTTTGCAATTGTGAGTCTCTGGATCTGGTTTGTACCTTCAAAGATCTGGAAGATCTTAGCGTCACGCATCAGTTTCTCAACCGGGTACTCTCTGGAATATCCGTATCCACCGAATACCTGGATAGCATTGGAAGTAACTTCCTGCATGGAATCTGTTACGAATGTCTTGGTGATGGAAGCTTCTTTACGTACATCCATACCTGCGTCGATCATCTTCATGGTGTTGTTAACGAGAACACGGCTGGCCTCAACCTTGATAGCCATATCTGCAAGCATCTGCTGAACCATCTGCTGTTTGATGATTGGTTTTCCGAACTGAACACGAACCTTAGCATAAGCTACTGCTTCGTCAAGTGCACGCTGCATGATACCTACACCCATGGTGGAAAGGAATGCACGGGAGATATTCAGGCCGCTTAATGCGATGTTAAGACCCTTGCCGGGAACGCCTACGATTGCGCTTTCCGGAAGAACAACGTCCTCAAAGATAAGGTCTGTTGTGTTGGACATACGGAATCCCATCTTGTCCTCATGAGCGCCTACGGAGAATCCTGGAGTATCTCTGTCAAACATGAATGCTGTGATACCAACATCAGGAATTCTGAAGAATCCAACATAGAGAGAAGCACACTCGCCGTTTGTAGCGAAGCACTTTGTACCATTTAATACATAATTGCCTTTTCCATCCGGAACAGCACTAGCACGAAGAGCGCCTGCATCAGATCCTGCACCGGGCTCTGTGATAGCGAAACAAGCGAATCCGCCATCGGCAACAACATCAGCAAAACGCTGAGCCTGCTCAGGTGTACCTGCGATGATAACGTTACGAAGAGCAACGAATGTTGTAACGATTGTGTCAGCATAACCTGCATCTACTTTTGCAAGCTCTTCAAAAATCATAGCAGATGTTTCAAAATCCATACCGGCTCCGCCATACTCTTCCGGGATCTCAAGCATATGAAGACCCATCTCAAGAGCGGGATCAAATAACTCGATAGGGGTAATACCGGTTCTGTCGCACTCTGCAACATGAGGTTTTACTTCTCTTTCTGCCATGTCTTTAACCATTTCGATTAATGATTTCTGATCTTCTGTGTAAATTAATGCCATGATCACATCTCCTTTTCGTGTGTAAAAAATTTCGATTAACTCTATATCATTAATCTATCATATATTTTCCACAAACTCTAATCGATAAATCTTTTATTTCTCAACATATTTATTGTATTTTCTTATCATTTTCCTACATTCATTTGCAATAATTTACAATTCCGCCATAAATCATAGTATATTTTAATAACAAAAGAAACCATATGATAACAAAAGAAACCCTGCCGGATGAAATGACGAAAAAAGGCACAGTGCCATGTGGCACTGCGCCTTTTTAGAAATCGTAAACCTGCCGGTTTAAATTATTATTTTGTTGCACCCATCCAGCCTGCGATTACCATTCTCTGAACCTCGCTGGTTCCTTCGTAGATCTCAGTGATCTTAGCGTCACGCATGAATCTCTCGAACGGATACTCTCTTGTGTAACCGTATCCACCGATCAGCTGCAGACATCTTCTTGTAACATCGCTGGCAACCTCGGAAGCAACCAGTTTACCCATAGCTGCAAGATGGCTGTGAGGCTCATGGTCTTCCTTAGCCTGTGCTGCACGGTAGACAAGCAGACGAGCGCCGTCTAATTTAGCCTGCATGTCAGCCAGCTGGAACTGTGTATTCTGGAATTTCCAGATCGGTTTGCCAAACTGTACTCTTTCCTTGGTGTATTTAACGGTTTCATTGATGGCTGCCTGAGCGATACCAAGTGCCTGTGCGCCGATACCGATACGTCCGCCGTCAAGTGTCATCATGGCAACCTTGAAGCCCTTGCCTACGCCGCCAAGTACGTTCTCCTTCGGAACCTTAACATCTTCAAAGATCAGTTCACATGTGGAGGAACCGCGGATACCCATCTTCTTCTCATGAGCACCGATGGAGAAGCCTTCCATACCTTTTTCCAGGATGAAAGCAGTGATTCCCTTGTTGCCCAGAGTCTTGTCTGTCATAGCAAATACTACGAATGTATCAGCATAACCAGCATTTGTGATGAAGATCTTGGAACCGTTCATCAGATAGTAGTCGCCTTTATCTTCTGCAACTGTCTTCTGCATAGCAGCATCTGTTCCTGCACCCGGCTCTGTAAGACCGAAAGCACCAAGTTTTTCACCGGAGCAAAGATCCGGTAAATATTTCTGTTTCTGCTCTTCTGTACCAAAGTTGAAGATCGGCCATGTACACAGGGAGGAATGTGCGGAAACCATAACGGATGTGGTTGCACAATACTCAGCCAGTTTCTCACATACTGCAATATAGTTAACATATGTAAGGCCTGCTCCGCCGTACTCTTCCGGGAACGGAACACCCATCATACCCATCTCAGCGAGTGCGTGCCATGTCTCTTCCGGAAAACGCTCGTTCTCATCTACTTCAGCAGCTTTAGGTCCGACTTCTTTTTTACAAAAGTCATCAAGCATTTCTAAAATTTCCTGTTCTTCTTCTGTGAACTTAAAATTCATACAGTACCCCTTTCTTTAACTATAAGTAAAAGCTATGTGTTTCATCCTTAATATAACATAATCTGTGATTGCGGACAATCACAGATTATGTAAAATGGTCATATAATTATCCTGAAAATATATCGGGAAAACCCTATGATTATTTTCAAATATTATTTGTTGAACTCTGCTGCCAATGGAGGAATGACATCAAAGAGGTTACCAACTACACCGTAGTCAGCAATATCAAAGATAGGAGCGTCTGCATCTTTGTTGATAGCGATGATTGTATCGGATCCGCTCATACCTGCTACGTGCTGGATAGCACCGGAGATACCACATGCAACATAGATCTTAGGAGCAACGGTCTTTCCGGTCTGTCCTACCTGATGAGCATGGGAGATCCAGCCTGCATCAACAGCTGCACGGGAGGAACCAACTACGCCGCCCATAGCGTCAGCCAGAAGCTTGATGGTCTCGAAACCTTCCGGTCCGCCAACACCACGGCCGCCGGATACGATTACGTCTGCGCCTTCAAGGTCAACACTCTCGCCGCCTTCTTCTTTGATTACTTCAATAACTGTTGTGCGGATCTCGGAAGGATCAACATGAATGTCTTCTTTAATGATCTCAGCATGAGGAGCTACCTCTTCACCCTTCTTGAAAACGCCGGGACGTACGGTACCCATCTGCGGGAAGGAATCCGGGCAGAGGATAGTAGCCATGAGGTTTCCACCGAAAGTAGGACGTGTCCATGCAACTTTTCCGGTAGCTTCATCAATATCAACACCTGTACAGTCAGCGGTAAGACCTGTCTTTAAGAAGCAGGATACACGTGGTGCAAGGTCACGGCCATTGTTGGTAGCACCGATCATCATGGATGTAGGAGCATATTTCTCAACAACTGCGATTAAAGCTTTTCTGTAAGCATCTGTGGTATAGTGAGCATATTCTTCACCTTCCACAACGATAATCTGATCAGCGCCATGTGCATTAACAGCATCAACAGCAGCCTGAACATTGTTTCCGATAATAACAGCAGAAAGAGCGCCACCCTGTTTATCAGCAACCTCTCTGCCCGGAGTAAGTAATTCTAAACCAACATTTTTTGCGGTTCCGTCTTCATTGGTCTCAACGAAAACCATTAAATCTTTTGTTTTTGCTTCCATTTCACTTACCTCCTACAAATTATAATACACCAGCGTTACTCAGTGCATCGTAAAGTTTCTTAGCGGAATCTTCAGCAGTCTCCTCCTGAATCTTCATACCGCCGGTCTTCTTCTGTGGAACATGTGTCTTCTTAACTCTGGTAGGAGAACCGTTCAGACCGATCTTAGTCTCGTCTAATACTAATTCTTCATCGGAAATTACCGGGATTTTTGCCTTGTTGGCAGCTAATTTACGTTTGATCGTCGGGAAACGAGGATCAAATGCCGGTTTTGTGAAGGTAACAACACATGGCAGCGGAGCAGAAAGAACTTCAATACCACCGTCAACCTCTTTGTTAACCTTGATTGTATCGCCTTCTACAAAAGCTTCCAGACCATATGTGATCTGTGGTAATCCAAGATGCTCTGCGAACTCAGGACCAGTCTGTGCTGTATCACCGTCGATAGCCTGTTTTCCGAAGAAGAATGCATCAAATTTGATTCCTTCTTTTTCTTCGATCATCTTAGCAGCTTCGCTGATGATATAACTGGTAGCTAATGTATCGGATCCGCCAAACTTACGTCCGGAGATGAGGTAAGCCTGATCTGCAGCGATAGCAACACATTCTTTTAATGCAGCCTTAGCCTGCTCCGGTCCCATGGACATAACAACGATCCTGGTATCCGGATCTTTGTCTTTGATTCTGGCAGCAGCTTCCAAAGCATAACCATCAAATGGGTTAACGATGGATGGTACTCCCTGACGGATCAGTGTGTTTTTTACCGGATCGATCTTAATCTCGTTAGTATCCGGAACCTGTTTTACACAAACAAGAATATTCATTGTGTCTCCTCCTTTTTTAATCAATATGTAACTTCTCAAAACTCATGATAGGCAGAGTTTCATTTATTAAATAAAGTCTGCTACATCCTTCACAGATCAGACTTTACTATACTGAATCATTTCAAGCCGGCCTTGAATGCCCGGAACTCTTCCACGGGGAACTTGGCACCTGTCCACAGCTCGTATCCCACAGCACCCTGCCAGAGAAGCATCCCGTCTCCTGTGACGATCTTGCATCCGGCTTCCTTTGCCTCCTTGAGCAGGCGGGTCTCGATGGGATTGTAAACTGCATCGGCAACCACCAGATCCTTGTGGAACATGGTCGCATCCTTGATCGGAGTGTCATCTGCATCCGGAGCCATACCGATGGAAGTACCATTGATAAGGATATCTGCATTTGCAATCTCCTCTTTCAGTGCCTCCATGTCATCCATGGCAAACGCTTTCACATCAAAATCCGGCATAGCAGCTTTGATCTTATCCACATTAATCACAGCCTTTTCAACAGTTCTGTTGAAAATCGATAAAGACCTGGCTCCCTCAAGGGCAACCTCCACCTCGATAGCTGTAGCAGCACCACCTGCACCAATACATACAACCTTCTTATCCTTCACTTCGACACCGTTCTCTCTGAGGTTGCTGATCATACCGGCACCGTCCGTGATATATCCGGTAAGAACACCACCGTCATTCACTACGGTATTGCAGGCCCCGATGATCTGGGCTGCCGGTGAGAGCTTATCAACATACTTGGCTGTCGCAACCTTGCAGGGCATCGTTGCATTACATCCTCTCATACCAAGAAGGCGCATGGCATCCAATGCTTCTTTCGTCTGCTCCTCCTGAACCTCAAAACATACATAGGCGTAGTTCTGATCATTATGTCTGAAAGCAAAATTATGCATAAGAGGAGAACCGGAGTGCTTCACCGGGCTTCCGATGAGGCAGATCACTTCTGTGGCACCGTTAATTCTTTTTTCCATATCCGACCTCCTTTATCAACCGTCTTTTTTTGCAGTAAATATATTGCAAAAACTGACCTAAAAATACACTTTTGATTCTACTATTTTTATTATACTACACAAAGTGTAGAAAAAACCAATAAGTTTTGCTATAAAAAAGGCATAGAACCCATCACATTTTCAGAATAATTCTAACAAACATAACAATAATAGTCAACAGAGTATATCTAACATATCTATTCATCCAGCAGACCAAAGGTCTTGGCCTCCACTTTATTTTCTCCGAATACATTTTTATCAAAATAAAGATCCGTCTCATGATGTATCATGTTGTTCACATAATCATCAAAATCAATCCGAAGATTATAGAACTCCACCACCATCTTGGAGATGATCTTGCCGTTGTCATCCGTGACCACCACATCGTAGGTGGACAGGCACAGACCGGTCTTGATCTCTGTGGCTTCCGCATACAGCTTTTTCGGCATGTAGGCAGCGTTGAGAAAATAGGCAGTGGCATTGGCAGTAGTTACCACCTTACCCCTGGTGAGAGCTGCCGTACCTGCCACAAAATCCGCCAGAATGAACAGCATGCCTCCGTGCACCGATCCGATGGGATTCATGTGGAAAGCCTGGCAAAGCATCTCCCCCTTTGCCCAGCCCGGCTTGGCATCGGTCACTTTCATGGCCATGTGTTTGCTGACCGTGCCGCCGTTGTTACGGAAATTGATAATCTGGTCCATATGCTCCATAAAATCAGTTTTTCTGTCCTTTTTAACGGGATCTGTCCCTTTTGTATCCTTAGCATCTTCGCGCATATTTAGATTCCTCCTTTCCTGTAGCTACCATCTATAATGGTTTCTCCTCCAAAGATAAACGGATGGTCTCATAAGTATCCTCTTCTGAGCCACTGTTATCGATCAGCCGGTTACTGTGCCGGAGGTACTCCTCCTCCTTAAGCTGGTTCTTCATCACAGACCGGCTTTTTTCTTCCGAGTATCCCCTTCCGGCTATCAGCCGCCGGATCCTGGTTTCTTCATCGGCATAAACATACCATAATTCGTCCAGGTATTTCATATACCCGCATTCGATGAGCAGGGCTGCTTCCAGGGCAATGAAAGATATGCTTTCATCTTTCTGCATCTCCTCCAGCCTGGCCACTACTGCCTTTTCGATATTGGGGTGCGAGATCTGATTGAGCATCTCCAGCTTTTCTTTGTCAGAAAACACAATTTTAGACAGTCTGGGACGGTTGATCTTTCCATCTTCATCCAGGATATCTTCCCCGAAGACCTTCACGATTTCTTTATAATTCGCCCCTCCGGGAGCCATCAGTTCATGTCCGATCAGGTCTGCAATGATCAGCCCTGCATTAAATCGTTCCTTCAATATATTCATAACCACGGTTTTTCCACATCCCGTACCACCGGTTATGCCTATCACTTTTTTCCGTTGTTTTTTCTCCGTCATCATGAATTGCCCCCTTGATGTTTTTGACCTTTATCTGATAATATGCTATCATATATTAACATATTATTCGTATTAAAACCGCAAATTTATTAAAAAACAGCAGCGAGGTAACAAATATGAGCATAGCAATTTATCCCGGTACATTTGATCCTCTGACCCGTGGTCATCTCTATGTGATTCGCAGAGCTTCTGTCATCTTTGACAAAGTTGTGGTAGGCCTGCTCAATAACAGTGCCAAGAATCCTCTTTTCTCCGTGGAGGAGAGAATGAATATGATAAAAGAGGTTACAGCGGACATCCCCAATGTGGAGATCATCCCCTTCAACGGGCTTCTCATGCAGTTCGCCATCGAGCAGAAAGCCAATGTGGTGCTGAGAGGGATTCGCACCGGGGGCGAATTCGAGTTCGAATTGATGAACGCACATGCAAATAAGAAGATTGCACCGGGGGTTGATACCCTCTTCTTCCCCTGTGATATCAATTATTCCTGTGTCAGCTCCAGCATGGTTCGTGATGTGGCTGCCTACGGCGGGGAAATCCGGGACTTCGTGCCGGATTCTATCGCGGAAAAGCTTTACCGGAAGCTGAAAGAAAAGGGACTCAACAAAGTATAATACTCCATATCAAGGGCTGCATCGTCCGCAAGGTTCATAACCCTTGCGGATGATTTCGTCTCTGCTCTCTTTTGTCACTTCCTTATTCTTATCTTTCATATCATTGACACTGTCACAGGAAGGCCGATGGAACTTATGGGTGTTGGTGTTAAGCACATAGCCGCCTTCCGTTTTTCCCCCTTCCTCAGTCATGAGGTTTCTGTCAGCAGATTCCGTGCTCTCTGTATTCTCTCTTATCACTTCTTGTTCATCCGGCATCTCATAATCCGGATCCAATCTACTGTCACCGGTCTTATAATCAATGATCACTCCCGGCTGCACATTGTAGGCATAGACGTGAAAGGATACCGACTCTCCACGGTCTTCCACAGAACATGCCTCCATGATCACGCCGGAGGCCAGCAGGTTTTCTCCCTCAAAAACCGGGGTCACCCGGTAGAGGACATGGTTGCCCGTTTGGCGGACATAATCCAGGATCTGAAGTTCAAAGGGCTGCATCCCCTCCGTATTCAGGTAGCGGGTTCCGGTGATGAGATTCTTCTCGTTGGCATTTTCCCCCGTCAGGGAATAAGCGATCAGATGACAGCGATTGTACAGATAGTTTCCTTCGATCAGGTCGTGATAATTAACCAGCTGCCAGCCGGTGGGATGAACTTCCCCGATGGGTCCCCTCTCTTCAAGAGGCATCGTATCCGGACACACGTTGGCGTAGGCCCTGCCGCACCTGCTCAGGGAGTCCAGCTTGCTGTACTTTTCAAAGGCCTCTGTGGTGAAGTCATCCTCCGTGAAAGAGGGCTGATTCCCGTTTAATTCCACGTAGGGAGATCCGTTGTAGGCAGGGATTGTTTCTTCTATTATATCTATATTCTCTGTATCCTCATGGGCGACATCCCCGGAATGACCGGCGGGATCAGCCGGGTCGATTCCTGTCTCCGAGACCGTATCATTTTTGTCCGGCAGAAAATAGTATCCAAGACATCCTGCGATCACAGAAAAGACGACCGCCAGGAACAGAATCCATAAGGTTCGTTTTATTTTTCTTCTTTTCATTTTTAATTATCCATATATATTTACTATCCCATTGTATGAGATTATTCTATCAAAAATTATATATTTTCCCCGTTCTTCTTGTCAATCGATATCCGGATCCCTTCCTTCCTCCCGGCAGACCAAAAGAAATCAAATTATTCCAAGTGAGATGACGGTTTAGAATAAACTGCCCCAATCAAAAATGATTTATAATAATCTCAGATAATACTGTGTATGAATTATTATAATATTATAAGAAGAGGAGTGTGGCTATGAGTTCAATTCTTGAGGAAATGAGAAGAAAAGATCTGGAGAAGGCAGGCAGTGATCTGCAATTTGGCAATCCGCCATTTGAGAAGAATCCAAACAGGGTTTATTTTGGAAACGGTCTGGCAATCAGTGATGTATCCAGAAAATATATAGACAAATGGAAAGCATCCGAGCAAGGTACAGCAGCCCCGGCCGGCGGGGAGGGTACTTCCATTCTTAAGGCACTCCGCCAGAGAAATATGGATGCTGCCACAAAAGATATGTAGATAAAATTCTTAATCTTGATATCCTGACATTATAAAAGAGTCCCCTGTGATCCTTGTCGATCACAGGGGACTCTTATCTTCACATAAGTCTTTTGTATATATCCAGCATACTATCGATCTGATATCTTAACAGCCAGGCAGCATCATTATATTCCGGGGTTAATTTGATTGCTTTTAAGAGTCTCGGATAATATTTATCCGTCTCCAAGATCTTGTGATAGATTCTGGCCCTGCTTAGTCCCCATGACATGGTGGTCAGGTTGTTACACCGGTCCAGGCATTTTACCAGGGCAGCCTTGGGGTTCGACAGGATTCCTTGGTAATAAGCTTCCATCTGTTCCTCTTTATCACAGTCCTGACTGTAATCCCGGGTCATCAGCCCAACGATTTCCCTGGTTTCTTCATTGACCGGAAGATCCTCCAACCTTACGCCACAGTCTTCCACCACATCATGCAGGAGACAGGCAGCGATGATCTCATCTTCTTTGATCCCCATGGATAAGGCATGACAGGCCAGGTTTAAGGGATGATAGATATAGGGTATGTCAGACCTTTTTCTCAGCTGCCCCTCATGAGCCTTCACCGCAAAGTCAACTGCCTTTAAGGTATTTATCATTTTAAAGTTTTTCGCAGTCGTCTTCACATAGGTCTTCATATGTTCCCAGTTATAGATCGCTTCCTTGGTTTTAAAAAGCTGATGCTTCTCTTCCACCAGAACCGATACCGATACGTCGAAGATCTCTGCCAGCTTAATCAGATTGTCTGTGTCCGGCCGGTATTCGTCTCTTTCCCAGGATGATACTGCCTGAAAAGTGACACCCAGGGCTTCCGCAACCTGTTCCTGTGTCATTCTTTTTTCACTTCTGAGCAATCTGATGCTTCTTCCGATACTCATATTGTCATCCCTCCTTGCATATGAAGTATAAACAATATCACACATATATTCTAGCGGGTATGGATTGAAGATACAAGAGAAAACTCAAGTTTAACTTGAGTGGTACAACCTGATTGTTATCGTAAACAGTGCAATGTAAAAAAAGCTACCGTAATTCGCAGCGGTAGCTTTCCTTATTTTCTTAAGAGCCGTCTATTCCATGTCCTCGATCTCTTCCCGGATGTACGGGGTCATCTGATATACGTAATAATTAAGCCAGTTGGTATAAAGGGTGTTGGCATGACAGCGCCAGGACTTGACAGGTCCCTGATCAGGATCATCATTTTTATAATATCCTACAGGAAAGGGGATTACATCCAGTTTCTTGGCGACATCACGACGGTACTCTCCATCCAGAGACATGACATCATACTCAGGATGGCCCGTCACGAAGATCTGACGTCCTCCCTTTGCAGTGATGATAAATGGTCCGGCCACTTCAGAGTCTGCCTGAATGGTCAGATTCTCATTGTTTTCCACATCTTCTCTCACGATCCCTGTATAGCGGGAATGGGGAGCCTTGAAGATATCATCGAATCCTCTGACCAGGGGAGTCTTTCTGTGCACGGTAAAATGATCAAATATGCCGGTAAGCTTCTCCGGGAGATCGTATTTCCTTACTCCGTAATGGTAATGAAGACCTGCCTGGGCAGCCCAGCAGATATGGAAGGTGGAGGTGACATGCTTGCGGGACCATTCCATGATCTGCACCAGTTCCTCCCAGTAATCCACTTCTTCAAAGTCCATCTTCTCCACCGGGGCACCGGTGATAATCATACCGTCAAAATATTGATCTTTGATCTCATCCCAGACCTGGTAGAAGGTCTGCAGATGGTCCTCGGATTCATTTTTGTAGGCATATTCATGGGTGGCAGCCTTCAGGAAGATCACGTCCACCTGCAGGGGGGTGTTGGCCAGGCTGCGAAGCAGCTGGAGCTCTGTCTCCTGTTTTGTAGGCATCAGATTTAATATTACGATCTCCAGAGGACGGATATCCTGCCTGAGAGACCGTTCATAGTCCATGACGAAGATGTTCTCATCTTCCAGTATCTTTTTTACCGGTAAATTACCATCGATACGAATCGGCATAAGGCTTCTCTCCTTTAATCAACTGTTATTCAATGCTTCATTATATCATAGAAAGCTAAAATTCAATAGTCAAAAAATGATCTCATAACATGACTTTCCAAGACGATTCCGATTGAACCGGTCAGATCATCTCCAGGAAGTCTTCCTCACTGATGATCGCGATTCCCAGCTCCTTGGCTTTTTTGTTCTTGGAGGAGGAGGACATCTTATCATTGTTGATCAGAAAATCCGTCTTGCCGGTGACAGAACCCGTCACCTTTCCTCCCAGACTCTCTATCTTCTCCTTCAGCTCTTTCCGGTTTTTGAAATGATTCACATTTCCCGTGATCACAAAGGTTTTGCCTTCCAGGGATTTTTCCAGGTCCACGGAGACCTCCGTCTTCTCGAAGCTGATGTAAGTAAGCAGGCCGTCGATCACCTTCTCGTTATGCTCATTGGAGAAATAGTCCTCCACACTTCTGGCGATGACTTCCCCGATGCCTTCGATCTGCACCATCTCTTCCACCGCTGCCTGACGAAGTGCATCCAGGGAATTTCCGAAATGGTTGCAGAGCAGTTTGGCATTGGCCTCCCCGATATTGGGGATGCCCAGACTGTTCACAAAACGGAACAGTTGGGTCTTTCTGGATTTTTCTATGGATTGAATCAGGTTCTGATAGGATTTGACGCCGAATCCCTCCATCCCCACAATCTCTTCCTGATACCGGTCCAGGCGGTATATATCATATAATTCTTCAATAAATCCCCGGTCTGCCATCTTGGTCAGGGTTGCCTCGGACAGCCCATCGATATTCATGGCGTCCCGCCCCACGAAATGGGTCAGCAGCTTAATCTTCTTGGCGCTGCAGAAGGGGTTGGGACAGTACAGGGTTTTTACTCCGTTTTCCATGCGGATCTCTGTCTGGCTTCCGCAGGCGGGGCAGTGGTCAGCCACCGGATATCCCCCGCTTCTGGTAAGGTTCTCCGAGATCTGCGGAATGATCATGTTTGCCTTATATACTTTGATCCGGTCATGATCCCCCAGTTCCAGGCTCTCGATGATGCTCAGATTATGGAGGCTTGCCCTGCTTACGGTGGTTCCTTCCAGTTCCACCGGCTCAAAGATGGCCACAGGGTTGATCAGACCGGTTCTGGAGGGGCTCCATTCAATCCGGATCAGGCTGGTTTCGGCCTCCTCATCCGCCCATTTAAAGGCGATGGCATTCCGGGGGAACTTGGCGGTTCTCCCCAGACTGATTCCGTAGGCAATATCATCATAGATCAGCACCAGTCCGTCACTGGGGAAATCATTTTGCCTGATCTTCTCCGAAAATACACGGATCTCCTCCAGGATATTCTCCCCGGTCACCATGACATAGGGAACGATGGTGAAACCCATCTCTTCCAGCCAGAGCATGTTCTCCTCCACAGAGTTATGTTCTTCTCTCCCCTGGGCGCTGACCAGGCCAAAAGCATAAAAATATACATTTCTTTTTGCAGTAATTTCATTATTTAACTGACGGACGGACCCGCTGCACAGATTTCTGGGATTCTTATAGCGGGATTCCACATCTTCGATGGAGGCATTGATCCGTTCAAAATCCGAATAGTGGATGATAGCTTCCCCCCTGAGAACCACTTCTCCATCAAATGGTATACGGGAAGGAAGATTCTTAAATACCCGGGCATTATTGGTGATCACTTCCCCTGTAGTCCCATTTCCCCGGGTGACAGCCCGGGCCAGTGTCCCGTCACGATAGGTCAGGACCACCGTAAGGCCGTCCATTTTCCAGGAGAGCATCCCCTTCTGGTCTCCCAGCCAGGATTTGAGGTCCTCGGGACTCTTGGTCTTATCCAGGGACAGCATGGGGGATTCATGGTCCACCTTCTCCAGCTGGCTGAGGATCTCATATCCCACTTTGTTGGTGGGACTGCCGGCCATGACAATTCCTGTCTCTTTCTCCAAAGCCAGGAGTTCATCATAGAGGGCATCGTATTCAAAATTGGACATGATCTCCCGATCTTCCTGATAGTATGCTCTGGCTGCCTCATCCAGCCTGGCTGTCAGTTCCATGATACGCTCTTTTTTGGTCATGATCCGGCTCCTCCTTTCTTTCCGATCAGGTCCTGCAATTCCCGGTACTCTTTTTCGGTCAGTTCCCGGTATTTACCGGATTCCAGGTCCCCCAGATGGATATTCATGATCCGGTAGCGCCGCAGGTGTCTCACCCGGTATCCCAGGGCTTCACACATACGCCGGATCTGCCGGTTCAGTCCCTGGGTCAATATAATGCGGAAAGAACAGACACCGGTCTGATGCACCTGGCAGGGCCTGGTCACTGTGTCCAGTATCTCTACACCCCGGGACATCTTATCCAGAAATTCCTTTGTGACAGGCCGGTCTACCCTGACTTCATATTCTTTCTCATGGTAGTTTCTGGCACGTAGGATCTCATTCATCAGCTCCCCGTCGTTGGTCAGCAGGATGAGGCCTTCCGAATCCTTATCAAGCCTGCCCACCGGATAGATTCGCTGGGGATACCGGATATAATCTATGATATTATTCTTTTCTCTTTTCTCGGTAGTACAGACGATACCCTTCGGTTTGTGAAAAGCCAGGACGATCTTCCGGCGGACCGGCTTCACTTCTGTCCCATCCACGCAAACCTTCTGCCTTTCTTCTACCTGTTCTCCCAGGCTGGCTACCCGGCCATCCACCTGCACGCGGCCTTCTTTCACCAGGCGGTCAGCCTGCCTTCTGGAGCAGTAACCGGCATCGCTCAGATATTTATTCAGTCTCATAATATATACTCACTCTCAATCGTCGTCCCAATCATCATCTTCCGGGTGCAGCAGTCTGGCGTCCGCCTTGGCCTGGAAACTGTCGGCATCCACCAGGAATCTTTCATGGATCCCCTTTCCGATGATACCGGTCTGGTCTTCCACCAGCACGTCAAATACCAGCTTCCTCCTGTCAATCTCTCTCAGTGTAACCGCGCAGGAGATCTTCCCTCCCATCGGCGTAGGGGCCAGATGATCCACATTCAGTTTGGTCCCTACGGAGGTCATCCCTTCCTCCAGACGGCCTTCCAGCAGAGCCACTGCCGTCCGCTCCACCAGGGTCAGCATGGCAGGTGTCCCATACACCAGCAGACTCCCGCTTCCCAGTGATCTGGCGGTATTTTCCGCAGTCACCACATCTGTCAACATCTTCGCTATTCCTTTTCTTAACATGCTTATCCCCTCCCGGCTCAAAACGGATAGAATTCTGTCACATTAGTATAGCAAAATTGCAAGATAAATGCTATATTAAAGTTAATTACGGCTCCACATCCGTGTGGGGCAATTACACAGGAGGAACAAAAATGAGCGAAACAATGGCAGATTTTGAAAAAGAACTGGAGGCTTCCCTTCGGCCCATCAATGAAGGGGATATCGTGGAAGGGGTCATCACTATCGTAGATGAGGATGCCGCCTATGTTGATTTTAATTATCACATTCAGGGAATTGTAAAGAGAAGTGATTTCAGTGATGATCCTTCCTTCAATATGCACACTGTAAAAGCCGGGGACAAGATCACGGGTGAAGTGATCTCCACGGATGACGGAAAAGGCAATGTTGCCCTCTCCGTGAAAAACGCCACCCGCTCCCTGGCATGGGATGCCTGCCGCAGGTATCTGGAGGAGAAAACTCCCCTCACCGTCAAGATCGGAGGCATCGTAAACAAGGGTGTCATCGCCTACGTGGAAGGACTGAGAGGGTTTATCCCTGCTTCCCACCTGGCTCTCGGATACGTGGAAGATACCAACGAATATCTTGGAAAGACTGTGGATGCCATCATCATCACTGCAGATGAAGCAAAGAACCGCCTGGTTCTCTCCGTCCGTGAATTATTGAGAGCAAAGAGGAAAGAAGAAAGAGAACGCAAGATCAACTCCATTCAGAAGGGTGCCGTCCTGGAAGGCAAGGTGGAAAAACTTATGCCTTACGGTGCTTTTATCGATCTGGGTGACGGAATCAACGGTCTGGTACACATTTCCCAGATTGCACAGAAACGTATCGAATCCCCCGGTGAAGTTCTGAAAGCCGGACAGGAAGTTAAGGTAAAGGTACTGAAGGTAGAAGATGGGAAGATCAGCCTGAGCATGAAGGCTCTGGATGATTATGTTCCTGCCAGAAAGGTGGAGGAACCCCAGATTACTTATAAAGACGAAGGAGAAGCAACTACAGGTCTGGCCGCACTTCTGGCCGGAATCAAACTGGATTAAGCAAGAAACGGAGGACACAGCATGAATGTAGCAATCATTATCGCAGGCGGATCCGGAAGCAGGATGGGACAAGATATCCCCAAGCAGTTTATCAACGTATACGATAAACCTGTTCTGATTTACACCCTGGAAGGATTTCAGAAACATCCCCAGATCGATGCCATCGAAGTCGTATGTATTGATGGCT
>CAMNGO010000001.1 GCA_946538445.1 uncultured Lachnospiraceae bacterium | reverse complement strand
TCGAGCGTTTTGGAAAGGAGAAAAAAATCGTGAAGGTTAGAGCATCAGTAAAGCCTATCTGCGAGAAATGTAAAGTCATTCGTCGCAAAGGCTCCATCAGAATCATTTGCGAAAATCCAAAACATAAACAAAGACAGGGATAAAGATTGTTCTTTGTAACCAGTAGGATACCTGTTTATGTTGTGTCATTGGTTGCATATCTGGTAGGCACAGATATGTAAGTGAAGTTGCCACCGTCATGGCAATTATTTTTTTAAAGCGGCTGCAATGAGTGGAAGCTCATTGAAATTCAGAATATTTTTCGAACATGAGGCGGAGAGGATACTTTCGGCCTTATCTGTGTGAGTCAACAAATACTCACGAATTGTTAGTTTATGAGCACATTCGGTTTGAGACACGCTAGTCATTTCACCGTACTGCGGTAGCGATGGATCTTATCGGATGAATTAATTAGCGGAGGTGCACACATGGCTCGTATTTCAGGTGTTGATTTACCTAGAGAAAAACGTGTAGAAATCGGTCTTACTTATATTTATGGAATCGGAAGAACAACGGCTTCTAAGATTGTTGAGGCAGCAGATGTGAATCCGGATACCCGTGTACGTGATCTTACAGATGATGAAGTTCGTCGTATCAGTGAAATCATCAATAACGACTATCAGGTAGAAGGTGATCTCAGAAGAGAGGTTGCCATGAACATCAAACGTCTCCAGGAGATCGGATGTTACAGAGGAATCCGTCACAGAAAAGGTTTACCGGTTCGTGGCCAGAAGACAAAAACGAATGCCAGAACACGTAAAGGACCGAGAAAGACAGTTGCAAATAAGAAGAAATAATTAGTACAGAGTAGTATTGATCTATCAGGAGGTTTTTGTCGATGGCAAAGAAAACAGCTAAAAAAGTGACAAAAAAACGTGTGAAAAAGAACGTCCAGCATGGACAGGCACATATCCAGTCATCTTTTAATAATACAATTGTAACATTAACTGACTCTGAAGGTAATGCTCTTTCATGGGCTTCCGCCGGTGAGATGGGCTTCAGAGGCTCCAAGAAATCCACACCATATGCTGCACAGATGGCTGCAGAGCATGCTACAAAGGCTGCTTTGATCCATGGTTTAAAAACTGTAGAAGTTATGGTGAAAGGACCTGGCTCAGGTAGAGAGGCAGCAATCCGTGCACTTTCTGCATGCGGTCTTGAAGTAACCAGCATCAAGGATGTTACTCCGGTTCCGCATAACGGATGCCGTCCACCAAAGAGAAGAAGAGTCTAGTCTGAAGGAGGTAAGTTAGAATGGCAGTTGATAGAACCCCTATTCTCAAGAGATGCAGATCTTTAGACATGGATCCTATTTACTTGGGAATTACAAAGAAATCCAATAGAAAACTGGTTCGTTCCAGCAGAAAAGTAAGCGAGTACGGACTTCAGCTTCGTGAAAAACAGAAAGCAAAATTCATCTACGGCGTATTAGAGAAACCTTTCAGAAATTACTATGCAAAAGCAGAGAGAATGAAAGGCCTTACCGGTCTCAACCTTATGGTACTCCTGGAGACCAGATTAGATAATATCGTATACCGTATGGGATTTGCCCGCACCAGAAGAGAGGCAAGACAGGTTGTCGGCCACAAACACATCCTGGTTAACGGCAAGTGCGTTAATATCCCTTCCTACATCGTAAAACCGGGTGATGTAATCGAAGTTAAGGAAAACAAGAAATCCATGCAGAGATATAAAGACATCGTGGAAGCCACAAATGGCACTTTAGTTCCGGCTTGGTTAGACGCTGATGTAGAAGAACTCAAGGGTACCGTTAAAGAACTCCCCGCAAGAGACATGATCGACGTTCCTGTAAACGAGACACTTATCGTCGAGTTGTATTCTAAATAATAAGATTCTTCCGGTTGAATGCCTGTATAATATTCTGCAGGCATTCAATTGTGGTATTAGGAAGCTGTTTTATCTTAGTTTACGTCTACCAACAAGGAGGGTCCCAACGTGTTTGATTTTGAGAAACCAAGAATTGAAATCGCAGAAATTTCAGAAGATAAAAAATATGGTCGTTTTGTTGTTGAGCCTTTGGAAAGAGGTTACGGCACAACTTTAGGTAACTCCTTAAGAAGAATCATGTTATCATCCCTCCCGGGGGCTGCAGTTAACTCTGTGAAGATCAAAGGTGTTCTCCATGAGTTCAGCTCCATTCCCGGAGTGAAGGAAGATGTCACTGAAATCATTATGAATATCAAAGAGCTGGCGATTAAAAACAACAGCTCTTCCAACGAGCTCAAGCGCGCATTTATCGATGTGGAAGGCGAACGTGTGGTTACGGCCGCAGACATCCAGGTTGACAGTGATATTGAGATCATCAATCCCGATCTGGTCATCTGCACCTTAAATGGCGGAGCAGAAAGCCATTTTGAGGCAGAGCTTACCATCGCCAAAGGCAGAGGCTACGTTGGCGCCGATAAGAACAAAACTGAGGATATGTCCATCGACACGATCGTTGTCGATTCCATCTTTACACCTGTTGAGCGTGTGAATCTGAAAGTGGAGAATACCCGTGTAGGTCAGATCACTGATTTCGATAAGCTCACACTTGATGTATTCACAAATGGAACATTACCTCCCGATGAGGCGGTAAGTCTGGCAGCGAAGGTTCTCAGCGAGCATTTAAGTCTGTTCATCGATCTGTCTGAGAATGCAAAACAGGCAGAAGTTATGATCGAGACAGCAGAGAATCCGGTGGATAAGGTTCTGGAGATGAATATCGACGAACTGGAATTATCCGTACGTTCTTATAACTGTCTTAAGAGAGCAGGCATCAATACAGTGGAAGAACTCACCAACAAGACTTCAGAGGATATGATGAAGGTTCGTAACCTTGGACGTAAGTCCCTGGAGGAAGTGTTGGCCAAGTTAAAAGAGTTAGGTCTTTCTCTCAATTCCAGCGAGGAGTAAGAGAAATTACCCATAGAATTATCAATAGACCCGCTTAGGCTGAAGTATCAGTAGGCATAGCGAAAAATGAATCAGGAGGTCCATTATTATGGCAATGTACAGAAAATTAGGCAGAAATTCCAACCAGAGAAAAGCATTACTTCGTAACCAGGTTACAATGCTCCTTTATCATGGAAAGATCCGTACCACAGAAGCTAAGGCAAAAGAGATCCGCAAGATCGCTGAAGGCTTTATCGCTCTGGGTGTAAAAGAGAAAGACAACTATGAGACTGTTAAGGTTCAGGCTAAGGTTGCCCGTAAAGATAAAGATGGCAAGAGAGTGAAAGAAGTAGTTGACGGCAAGAAAGTGACTGTATACGATACCGTTGAGAAAGAGATCAAGAAAGATCTTCCTTCCAGACTTCATGCACGTCGTCAGATGTTAAAGTTCTTATACCCTGTAACAGAAGTTCCTGCTGAGGGTAAAGGAAGAAAAGCCCAGACAAAGAAGGTTGACCTTCCACAGAAGATCTTTGATGAGTACGGTACAAAGTACGCAAACCGCAATGGTGGTTACACACGTATCATCAAGGTTGGACAGCGTAAAGGTGACGCTGCTATGGAAGTTATCATCGAGCTTGTTTAATCCTATCAAGTATACTATGACCCCATGTCGGTTACAGCTGGCATGGGGTTTTGTGGATATATGACTATGAATATATTGAAGGCAGTAAATCTCATATTTCGTTATAAGGTTTTCTCTCCGGATCAGAAAGAAGAATCCTTCCGCTCCGCTTTAGAGGGGATTGATCTTGCTGTGAATCCCGGTGATTTTGTGGGTATTCTGGGGCAGAACGGCTCCGGGAAGTCCACCCTGGCTAAACAACTGGCAGGTTTGTTGACTCCCACGGAAGGGTATGTCTACATCGACGGACTGAACAGTCGGGACAGCAATAATGCCATTTCCATCCGCACTAAAGTGGGCATGGTCTTTCAGAACCCGGATAATCAGATTGTGGGGAATACGGTGGAGGAGGATGTGGCTTTTGGACCGGAGAACCTGGGAGTAGCCCAGGAAGAACTTTCCGGGAGGGTGGAGAAGGCACTGTCCATGGTAAGCATGAATGGCTATCGCTTTGATACTCCGGGCAGATTATCCGGAGGGCAGAAGCAGAAGATTGCCATAGCAGGAATTCTTGCCATGGAGCCGAAATGCATCATCCTGGATGAACCCACAGCCATGCTGGACCCTCAGGGCAGAAAGGAAGTTCTTGAGGCTGTCCGTCACCTGAATCAGGAGAAAAAGATTACCATCATACTGATTACCCACCGAATGGAGGAAGTGGAGAAAGCGAATACCATCTATGTGATGAAGGAAGGGAAGATTGCGCTCCATGGTTCTCCGGAAATGATATGGGATCAGCCGGATCAGTTGGAGGAATGCGGTATCCGTCTGCCTTTTACTCTGAGACTGGTACATCATCTCAGAGACAGGGGGATCAATGTTCCCCGGCTTCATAATGAGCAGGACTTGCTGGATTACCTGGAAGATCAGATGGCTGAAAAAAGCTACTGGAAACTGAAACGACTATCAGAGTTGACAGACTTCACTTCCTCGGAGATTCCTGAACCGGAAGGCTGCGAAAGCCCGGGTCTCCATAGAGATTCCGGCAGGAAAGGTGATTCAGAGGAATCAGACCAGTCCGGAGATGGAGGGCAGATCAGCTGCCGTCATCTTAGCTATACTTATAATAATCTTAAGGCAGGGAAAGCAACCGAAGCTTTACATGATATTTCCTTTTCCATGAGAAGAGGGGATTTCCTGGCCATTGTCGGAAAGACCGGGTCCGGCAAATCCACCTTACTTCAACATCTGAATGGTTTACTGAAACCTGTCAAGGGGCATTGCTTCTATGACGGAAAAGATATTCATGGACCGGAGCTTTCTCTGAAGGAAGTACGACAGAAGGTGGCCTTGTGTTTTCAGTATCCGGAGTATCAGCTCTTTGAAGAGACCGTTTTAAAAGACATCTGCTTTGGACCGGCCAACATGGGATGTACCAAATGGGTCTGTCTGAAGAGAGCCAGGGAAGCCATGGAATTGCTGGGTCTCCCGGAGCAGATGGAATCCTTATCTCCCCTGGTCCTTTCCGGCGGACAGAAGAGGAAGGTGGCTCTGGCCGGGATACTGGCCATGAATCCGGAATACCTTGTGCTGGACGAGCCGGCAGCCGGCATGGATCAGCCGGGCAAGGATAATTTATTTCATCTTCTGAGGGATTTGAATAAAAACAAGAAGACAGGGATTCTCCTGGTATCCCACGATATGGATGATGTGGCCGAATATACAGATCGTATGATCGTCATGGATCGGGGAAAGATCATCATGGAGGGGACACCCGGAGAAGTATTTTCCAGAGAAAAAGAGATTGAGGAATTGGGATTGGAGATGCCCCAGGCCTTATCCTTCTATTATAAATTGAGGGGATCGGATTTTGGCTCAGAGAGTAGCGTGATTCCCGTGACGGAGACGAGACTGGCAGATTATATCAGCCGGGAGCTGGACTTCTCCAGCCCGGAGATCTAAGGAAAGATGTGTTATTATGTTTCGGGAAATGACATTAGGACAGTATTATCATAAGGACTCTGTGATCCACGAGCTGGACCCCAGGGTTAAACTGGCCGGGACATTGATTTTTGTGATCAGTTTATTTCTTGGGAAAAGTATATCGGGACTGCTGTGCGCTACAATCTTTCTGGCTGCGATTACTCTTCTGGCAGGGATTCCCGTCAGATTGATGGTACGAGGCGTGAAACCACTTCTTTTCATCATTCTTTTTTCTGCTTTGTTCAATCTTTTTGGCACAGAGGGGACGGTTCTATTTACAATCTGGCATTTCTCTGTGACCAGGGAAGGTGTCCGGATGGCCGTCTTTCTGGTGGTGCGCCTGATCTATCTGGTGATGGGGACTTCCATCATGACCTATACTACAACACCCAACCGGCTGACGGATGGACTGGAAAAGAGTCTTGGCTTTCTAAACCGGATCCATATTCCGGTGCATGAGATCGCCATGATCATGTGCATCGCTTTGCGGTTTATTCCCATTCTCACAGAAGAACTGGATAAGATCATGAAGGCGCAGATGTCCAGAGGTGCCTCTTTTGATGAAGGAAATCTGCTGCAGAGGGCCAGGCAGATCATACCTGTCCTGATTCCCCTGTTTGTATCTTCTGTCAGAAGAGCTTCCGAGCTGGCCTATGCCATGGAGGCGAGAGGCTATCATGGAGGCAGCGGACGCACGAAGCTGCATCCTTTAAGATACGAGAGAAGAGACTACCTGGCATACGGGATTCTCTTGTTATATATGATTATTATGATATTTCTGGCCGTTCGGGCCGGATCTTTCTGAAACAGTCAAGTATAAGTATTATTGTAAGAAAATGGAGAGACCTATGAAAAGATATCGACTGACTGTGGCTTATGACGGAACTGCATATCATGGCTGGCAGGAACAGGCTAACAGCATCACGATTGAGTCTGTCCTCAATGAGACCCTGAGTGCGGTCCTGAAGGAGGAAATACATGTCATCGGAGCCAGTCGTACCGATGCGGGAGTCCATGCTTACGGGAATGTGGCTGTGTTTGATTCGGATACCCGGATACCCGGTGAGAAGATCGCTTATGCAGTCAATCCCTATCTTCCCTCCGACATAAGAATCATGCGGTCAGAGGAGGTTCCTGCAGACTTTCATCCCCGATTCACTGACTCTGTGAAGACCTACGAATATCATATCTATCAAGGGCGGATCATGCCTCCCACCAGGAGACTGTATGCCCATCAGGTGCCGGTTCCTTTGAATCTGGAAACCATGGCAGAAGCCTGCAGATACATCATCGGAACCCATGATTTCAATTGCTTTTGTGCTGCGAAAGCCCAGGTGAATTCCACGGTACGCACTGTGCTGGATGTGCAGGTTCAAGCCGGAAAATCTGGCGCGGAAGAAGAGATTGTCATTGTCGTAAAAGGAGAAGGTTTCCTTTACAATATGGTGAGGATCATCGTGGGTACCTTGCTTAAAGTAGGAGTTGGTGCCTACCCTCCGGAACATGTGAAGGAAATTATCGGGTCAAAAGACCGCAGGGAGGCCGGAGAGACGGTTCCGGCAAAAGGATTGTTCCTGCGGGAAATCAGATACAGAGAAAACAATGAGCTGAATAAGATAAAATAATGTTGACACACACGAGTCTGTGTTATATAATTAATAACCGTGGTATGTCAATAAACAATATCCCACAGCCCCGGGAATTGTTTTTCATAGACACCCGTCTTTCCACTGACGGGAGATATAATGTGGCGGAGGGTCCGGACAGCCAGGAAGCCGCATTAGCACCGAAGTGTTACGATTATGTAAAGGAGAACAACTCATGAAAAGTTTTATGGCTAGCCCAGCAACCATTACAAGAGAATGGTATGTAATTGATGCTACAGGACATACATTAGGACGTTTGGCATCCGAAGTTGCTAAAGTTTTAAGAGGAAAACATAAACCAATCTACACACCTCATATGGATACCGGCGATTATGTGATCATCGTCAATGCTGACAAGATCAAAGTAACCGGAAAGAAATTAGATCAGAAGATCTACTATCATCACAGTGATTATATCGGTGGTATGAAAGAGACCACTTTAAAAGAGAAACTTGCTAAGAAACCTGAGCAGGTTATCGAGCTTGCAGTGAAAGGTATGCTTCCAAAGGGACCTCTTGGCAGACAGATGTACAGAAAACTGTATGTGTATGCCGGTCCGGATCACAAACATGCAGCTCAGCAGCCGAAGGAATTAGAGATCAAGTATTAATAGGAGGACAAGCAAGTGGCTACTACAAGATATTATGGAACTGGCAGAAGAAAAAACAGCGTTGCTCGTGTTTATTTAATGCCGGGAACAGGAAAAATTACCGTTAATAAAAAAGATATCGAAGATTATTTTGGCTATGAGACATTGAAAGTTATCGCTCGTCAGCCTTTGACATTAACAGATACTGTAGATAAGTTTGACGCTATGATTTTCGTACATGGCGGCGGATATACAGGCCAGGCCGGTGCCATCAGACATGGTATCGCAAGAGCTTTATGTGAAGCTGACAAAGAAGCTTACCGTCCTGCTTTAAAGAAAGCCGGATACCTCACACGTGACCCACGTATGAAAGAGCGTAAGAAACCAGGTCTCAAGAAAGCTCGTAGAGCTCCACAGTTCTCCAAGCGTTAAGAGAGTCAATACACACACCCCGGAATATTGTTTTCCGGGGTTTTTTTTGTTAATATTAAGAAAAGCTTTTGTGAGATTATTCTTTGGGGGGAGCATCAAGATGGACAGAACAAATGCTGAGATATTTCTGGATCAATATAAAGACCTGGAATACATTATTCGGGAAAAATATAAACTGGAGAACTGGGAATCCACCATCCACTATCTGACCGGCAGAAGAGAGTTTAAGAAGATCGTAAACGAACTGCAGTATTGCAGGGAGGTGAGGAATCTCCTTTCTCACAAGCCCAAACTGAATGACCGGTACAGTGTGGAACCCAGTGACGAGATGATCCATCTTCTGAAGACGGTCAAGGAGAGGCTTGAGATGCCTCCGGTGATTATGGATATCGCGGTACCGGTGGAGAAGACTGTCTACAAAACATTTGAAGATGGGGTGATCCAGACCCTGAGAGAGATGAATGAATGCTCTTTCGGAAATGTACCTATCCTGGAAAACGGGGTGGTAAAGGGAGTTCTCAGCGAGAAATCGATCGTCCATTACATCGTCCAGGAGAAGAACTTCCATATCCCGGATAGTTTGAAACTGAAAGACATCCAGACATACCTTCTCATAGAGAACCATCAGAGGGAGCAGTATGCATTTGCTGCCAGGAATGCTCTGATCTCTGATGTATCCAATCTCTTCCATAAAGCTCTGGATCAAGGCGCCAGGATCGGTATGGTTTTTCTCACCCAGAACGGGAAAGAAACCGAGCGCTTGCAGGGCATCGTCACTCCCTGGGATCTGGCAGGCTACAATGAATAATCCTGGATAAGGCAGGACAAGAAAATACAGCAGTGATGCCTGTGTGACTGGAATAGGGCAAAAAATGATACCAAGATAAGAGGAATTATCTTGACTCTTTTGTCTAATTTTAATAAAATTTTAGTGTATCTATATGATTTTGTAACTATTCTGCCCATTTGGGCCTATGCAGTTACTATGCTTCGAAAAAAGGGAGGTTACTATGGGAACTAAAATTTTAATTGCACCGTCAAGGTATATTCAGGGCGCAGGCGAGATGAAGAATCTGGGTACTTATGCAGCAAATGCAGGCAAGAAAGCCCTCATCCTCATCAGTAAAGGCGGACATAAGAGATTTGGACAGCTGATCGAAGATAGTTTTAATAAGGTTGACTGTGAGATTGATTTTGAATTCTTTAACGGAGAATGTTCTTGGAAAGAGATCAACCGTCTGGTGGAAATCGTTAAGGAAAAAGGCTGCGATCTCGTAATCGGTGTAGGCGGAGGCAAGATCTTTGATACTGCTAAGGCTGTAGCTTACAAGACCGGCAACCAGGTATTCGTAGTTCCTACGATTGCTTCCACAGATGCTCCTTGCAGTGCGCTGTCTGTTATCTATACGGATGAAGGAGTATTTGAAGAGTATCTTTTCCTTCCGGCTAACCCGAACCTTGTTATGATGGATACAGATATTATCGTGAAATCCCCGACCCGCCTTACCGTATCCGGTATCGGTGATGCTCTGGCTACTTATTTTGAAGCAAGAGCATGTAAGCAGAGTGATGCAACTTCCTGTGCAGGAGGTAAAGCAACAGAGGCTTCCATGGCAATCGCTCAGTTATGTTTCGATACTCTGATGGCAGAAGGCGTTAAGGCTAAGATCGCTCTGGATGCCGGCGTATGTACTCCTGCTGTGGAGAAGATCATCGAGGCTAACACCCTCCTTTCCGGAATCGGTTTCGAGAGTGCCGGTCTTGCAGGTGCTCACGCGATCCACAATGGTCTGACTGTACTGGAAGAGTGCCATCATATGTATCATGGTGAGAAAGTAGCCTTTGGTACTTTAGTTCAGCTGGTACTTGAGGATATGCCGGAAGAAGAACTGGCAGAAATCATCGATTTCTGTATCGAAGTGGGTCTGCCTGTCACGATGAAGGAACTCGGCGTTGCGGAGGTAACTGACGAGAAATGCATGGCTGTTGCAGAGCTTGCATGTGCAGACAATGACACATTACATAACATGCCGTTCGAAGTAACTCCGGAATCTGTTGCAGCAGCAATTAAGGCAGCAGATGCCCTGGGTCACTATTTCCTTGGGGAT
Source organism: uncultured Lachnospiraceae bacterium (assembly GCA_946538445.1). Lineage (GTDB taxonomy): Bacteria > Bacillota > Clostridia > Lachnospirales > Lachnospiraceae > Anaerobutyricum. Next base: position 32,556 of record CAMNGO010000001.1, on the reverse strand, counting down.
GAAGACTGAGCATTGTTACGGCCTTGAACCGAATATTGACTGACTAAACCGACCGCCGGGATTCTATAGTGTGCAGACACTTGGAAACCTGGCGGTTTTTACTCTTGAAAACGGTCTGCGTTCTGATAGAATATGCTTATGAAGGATAAATCAAAAAAAGGAAGGTGCAGATATGAAGGTCACAAATATTGTAATCACCGGTGGTCCCTGTGGGGGAAAAACAACAGGGCTGAATGAAATAAAGAAGACGTTCTCCTCACTTGGTTACTGCGTATTGATTGTACCCGAGACAGCGACGGAATTGATCTCCGGCGGGGTTGCCCCCTGGACCTGTGTATCTCCTTTTGAATATCAGAAGTATCAGATGAGACTGCAATTGATCAAGGAAGGGATTTTCCGGGAAGCGGCGGAGAAGATGCCCCACGAGAAGATCCTCATCCTGTACGACCGGGGTATGATGGATAATAAGGCTTATCTGCCGGCGGAAGAATTCGCTGTGCTTGCAGAGTATTATTCCTCGGAAGAGGAGATGACAAACCGCTATGATGCGGTATTCCATCTTGTGACAGCCGCAAAGGGTGCTGAAGAGTTTTATACTTTGGATAATAACGCTGCCAGGATCGAGACCGTGGAGGAAGCCATTGAGGTGGATAACAGGTTGCTTTCTGCATGGGATAAACACAATCATCTCTCTATAATAGGAAATGACTCGGATTTTGACGGTAAGATTTCAAAACTCCTGAAGGAGATAGCAGACTTCCTTGGGGAGGAGATTATATAGACCTATTGTGTTTGTCCGGAGACTATGGTACCATTTAAGCAGTGTACTTATAAAGTGCCTTCTCCCTGACCGGAAGACTCCCCCTGGACTCTGAAGGAAAGAGAAGAAAGAAGGTATCAGATTACAAAGATAATAAAGTGGCAGGAAGGCCACGATGTTCAACCATGAGGGCAAGGTTTACCGAGCAGGAATCGTTGTGTATCCATATATTGTTATGCTGTGATATCACTCCCTGATCCTCCCTCTTACAGGTTGGATAAGGGAGTATTTTTATATGATTAAGATAGCGATATACGGAAAAGGAGGAATCGGGAAATCCACTGTGACCAGCAATCTGGCCGCTTCCTTTGCTTACCTTGGAAAGCGTGTGATACAGATCGGCTGTGATCCCAAGGCCGATTCTACCATCAATCTGTGCGCAGGGGAACCCCCTGTTCCGGTGATGAATTATCTCAGGGAATATGACCGGGATCCGGAAAGCATAGAGGAGATTTCCAAGACAGGATTTAAAGATGTGCTCTGTATAGAGACCGGAGGCCCCACACCGGGTCTCGGCTGCGCCGGAAGAGGGATCATCGCAACCTTTTCCCTCCTGGAGGACCTTGAATTGTTCGAAACATATCAGCCGGATGTGGTTCTTTATGATGTGCTGGGAGACGTGGTTTGCGGAGGTTTTGCCGCTCCCATCCGGGAGGGCTATGCAAGCCGGGTTCTCATCGTCACTTCCGGAGAAAAGATGGCCCTCTACGCCGCAGGGAACATAAACACTGCGGTGAAGAATTTCGAGGATCGGAGCTACGCCAAGGTTCATGGCATCATCCTCAACCATCGAAATGTGGAAAATGAAACGGAGAAGGTGAAGGATTTTGCGGATTCCGTGGGGCTTTCCATCGTGGGGGAGATCCCCCGCAGTAATGAGATCAACCGATATGAGGACCAGGGAAAGACAGTGATAGAGGGTGATCCCAACTGTCAGGTAAGCAAGTGCTTTCTGAAACTGGCGGAGGAACTCCTGCAGTTACCTGAGGAAGAGGAGGAACCGGGAACATGGTGACAAAAAAAAAGGCTTATAGTATCTCAGCGGGAGAGCTGGCGGTCCTGGGAAAAGAGAAGATTCCGAAAGAACTGGTGTCAAACACCCACCTTATCTACAGTTCACCGGCCACCCTGGCTTTTAATTCACCCGGTGCCCAGGGTTACGGAGTAAAAAGGGCAGGATTATCGATTCCCGGCTCTGTGATGCTGCTGGTTTCACCGGCCTGCTGCGGGCGGAATACTACCATCCTGACGGAATACGAAGAGTACCGGAACCGTTTTTTCTTCCTTACTCTGGATGAGACGGATATTGTGACGGGCAGGCACCTTAAGAAGATTCCCCAGGCCGTGCAGGAGGTATATGACTGTCTGGAGTCCAAACCCTCCGTGGTGATGATCTGTATCACCTGTGTGGATGCCTTGCTTGGAACGGATATGGAGAGGGTCTGTAAGAAGGCGGAAGACCGGGTCCCTGTTCCGGTGCTCCCCTGCTATATGTATGCTTTGACCAGGGAAGGAAGGAAGCCTCCCATGGTTCATGTACGGCAATCAATCTATTCCCTTTTGAAAAGAGAAAAGGTAAGGCAGGACATGGTGAATCTTCTGGGTAATTTTGACCATCTGGAGGATGATTGTGAGCTTTATCCCATCCTGAGAAATCTGGGCATCCGGAAGATCAATGAGATCTCCCGCTGCAAGGATTTTGAAGAATACATGGAGATGGGAAATGCCAACTTCAATATCGTGCTGAACCCGGAAGCAAGATACGCGGCAACGGACCTGCAGAAACGGTTGAAACTTCCCTCCATAGAGCTGACCAGGGTCTACCAGATCGATAAGATACGGAAGCAATACAGTCTTTTTGGAGGGGCTCTGGGTGTCAGCATAGATGACGGCCCCTATTATGAGGAGACCTTAAAATATATTGAAGAATTTAAATCTAAATATAAAACACTGACCTTCTCCGTGGGGGAAGGGTGTAATGCCAATGCTTTTGAGTTGTCTCTGGCATTGCTGCAATACGGATTTTCCGTGGCTGAGATATTTGCGAATCCGATGGATACGGATTTCGTTTATCTGAGGAAAATTGCGTCTCTCAGCTCGGATACCAGGATTTATTCCAACCTGGAGCCCACCATGATCTACTATGACTCTTTTGATTCACAAGTGGATATCGTGGTGGGAAAAGATGCGGGATATTATTATCCCCAGGCAGCCAAAGTCGAATGGAGCAAGGACATCCAGCCCTTTGGCTATGCGGGATTACGACATTTCTTTATGGAGTGTGAGAAAGCCCTTGACGGGAAAGTGAAAGAATAGAGGAGGGAGGAAATGAAATGAAAGGATTATGGAAGTTTCTCTCACCTTTTGCCCCGGACCAGTCCGGCTCCACCGCTGTATTCTGTGAGATGGATGGTCTGATCATCATCATCGATGCCGGGGGCTGTGCCGGCAATATCTGTGGTTTTGACGAACCCCGCTGGTTTGAAAAGCGCAGTGCGATCTTCAGTGCAGGGCTGCGGGATATGGATGCCATCCTGGGCAGAGATGACCGCCTGATCGCAAAGATCAGGGATGTGAGCAGACAGATAGAGGGAAGATTCGTCGCGTTGATCGGAACACCGGTGCCGGCAGTGATCGGTACGGACTACAAAGCTCTGAAACGCATGCTTGAGGTGGAGACCGGAATCCCGGCCCTGGCACTGGATACAGATGGAGTTCATTATTATGATGTGGGATGTGAGAAAGCCTGGTTGGCCTTATTCCGTTCCTTTACGGAGAATACCTACGGGATGGAGCCCGGACACTATGGCGTGATCGGTGCCACCCCCTTTGATGTGCCTATGGAAGGACTGAGTTTTGAGGGCCCGGGGAGCTATCATTGTTATGGGATGGGATCCGGCGTTGAAGAGATAAAGTCTGCGGGAAGTGTCATGAAAAATCTGGTGGTGGCACCCAGCGGATTAAAGGCCGCCCGATATCTGGCCAAAAGATTCGGAACCCCCTATGAGGTTGCCTATCCTCTACATCAGATTGAGGGCTTTGACGGATTTATGGATCAGATGAGGTCGATTCTTTCCGGGGACAAGGATGTGAGGAAGATCCTGATCGTACATCAGCAGGTTCTGGCTCATAGTCTGAGAGAGGAATTAAGGAAGCATACCAAGGCCATGATCCAGCTGGCAAGCTGGTTCCAGATGGATAAGGAGTTAAGAGAACCCTGGGATATTCCTTTGCTGGAAGAAGATCAATGGATCCGGCTTGCGGAGGAAGGAGAGTATGATCTGATTATTGGTGACCAACTTCTGGGTCAGGCAATCCCGGGTTATCAGGGAAGATTTATCGCCCTGAATCATTTTGCCATCTCAGGAAAGCCACTGGGCTTTGTTATATGAGGATTAGCCTATGATTACTAAACTGGCAAGAGTATACGGAATTGTCCAGGGGGTGGGATTCCGCCCCACAGTAGCGCGACATGCCGACACCTATAAGGTGGAGGGCAGTGTGTGCAACAAGGGTCCCTTTGTTGAGATCATCGCTCATGGTCCGGAGGATCTGGTGGAAGCATTCCTCAGGGCTGTGGAAGAAGCTCCGCCGGAGCGGGCAGTGATTCTGAAGATGGATGTGCAGGATCCGGAGGATGCGAAAGAGAGGGAATATGACGGATTCTCCATCGTGGAGAGTGAGAAGATACAAGGGGACATCTTTGTATCACCGGACATTGCCATATGTGATAAATGTAAGAAAGAAATATTTGATCCCGGGGACCGCAGATACCTGCATCCCTTTATCAACTGTACCTGTTGCGGGCCCAGGCTTACGATCCTGGACGCCATGCCCTATGACAGGGTGAGAACAAGCATGGCATCCTTCCCCATGTGCAAGACCTGTGAGGAAGAGTACTATGATCCTGCTTCCAGAAGGTATGATGCCCAACCGGTCTGCTGCAATGAGTGCGGGCCGGAGGTCTATCTCCTGGGTGAGAATATCAGGGGGGCGGAGGCCATTCGTCTCATCCGGCAGGCCATCTGTCAGGGAAAAATCGTTGCCATAAAAGGAATCGGTGGTTTTCACCTGTGTTGCGATGCCACCAGCGAGGAAGCAGTCAGCTTGTTAAGAACAAGAAAGAAACGGCCTGTCAAGCCCTTTGCAGTCATGATGAAAAACCTGGATACCGTATTGCGGGAGTGCCGGGTGACTCATGCCCAGGAGGAAGTGCTGGACGGACATCAGAAGCCCATTCTTCTTTTGGAAAGAAAGGAGAACGGCCTGGTGGCGGAATCGGCAGCACCGGGAAATCCCAAGCTGGGAGTGATGCTCCCCTATGCTCCGATCCATCTGCTTTTATTTGACTATCCGGATGGTCTGACCATGCCGGATTGTCTGGTCATGACCAGTGCCAATACTTCCGGAGCTCCCATCTGCAGAGATGATGAGGACGCCGAGAGGGAGCTGGGCACCTTATGCGATCATATTCTGTCCCACAACAGACTGATCCGTCTGAGGGCAGATGATACCGTTCTGGATTATGAGGGGGACCGCCCCTACATGATCCGCAGGTCCCGAGGATATGCTCCCTTACCTTTCTCCTCCCATATGAAATGGACAGGTGAAGTGCTGGCTATCGGCGGAGAATTAAAAAACACCTTCTGCCTGGTGAAAAACCAGCTCTACTATCCCTCTCCCTATCTGGGAGACATGGGGGACGTAAGGACAGTAAAAGCCCTGGAAGAATCGGTTCGAAGAATGGAGGAACTGCTTGAAGCCAGGCCTCAGATGGTAGCCTGTGATCTTCATCCCGCTTACAATACCTCGGCTTTTGCCAGGACTCTGGGCCTTCCCGTGATAGAAGTCCAGCATCATTATGCCCACATCTTATCCTGTATGCTGGAAAACGATGTGGAGGGTCCGGTCATCGGTGTTTCTTATGATGGGACCGGTTATGGTACGGACGGAACCATCTGGGGAGGGGAGATTCTGGCAGCTGATTATGGTGGATTTGAAAGAGTTGCTTCCATATGTCCCTTTGATCAGGCAGGAGGAGATCTTTCTGCTGTGGAGGGTTGGCGTAATGCCGTCAGCATGCTGAAGGACTGTTATGAGGATAATCAGGTAATCAGGCTATCGGAAAAGTTAAACTTATGTGATGCCAGAGGGGCATCCACTCTCATGAAGATGGCCGAAAGAAAGATCAATACCGTGGCTTCCACCAGCGCCGGCAGATTGTTTGATGCGGTGAGTGCACTGCTTGGGATCTGCAGAGTTTCCACCTATGAGGGGGATGCTTCCTGCGCATTACAATATGCCGCACAACGTGCCTTAAAATGTGTTCAGAATCAGGACATCCGGGACTGGGGATGCTATGAATCCCTGTCGGACCGTCTGTCTGAAAAGCCCTGGATGAAAAGAGATGGTCGATGGATCCTCCCTACAGACCGCCTGTTTCATGAACTGACGGAAGCCTTTCTCCGAGGGGAATCTTCCGAGATGCTGGCACTTTGTTTCCACCGGATTCTGGCTGACCTGACCGTGGAAGGATGCTGCCGGGTCCGCCGGGAAAGAGGGTGGAATGCCGTGGCTTTAAGCGGGGGAGTTTATCAGAATACCCTGCTCTTGGAGGAGACGGTGGACGGTCTTACCAAAGAAGGATTTGAGGTATATACCCACTCCATGCTCCCGCCCAATGACGGGGGAATCTGTGTGGGGCAGGCGGTAGCCGCCATGTATACCCTTCAACAAAAACACAACAGTTAGGATTATATAGTAATTATTGAAAGATAGATTAATTTTGAGACAGGAGGAAGTTAGGATGTGTGTTGGATTACCGGCTAAGATACTCACCATGAAGGATGGTATGGCCGTGGTGGATGCCCATGGTGCAAAGAGGGAGATCTCCGCGGAACTGATCGAAGACCTGGAGCCCGGCGATTACGTGATGGTCCATGCAGGGATCGCCATCGCCAAAATAACGGAAGAAGAGGATGATTGATCGAATCATGAGTAAAAGAGATAAACAAAAAGCAGAAGAGTTGAATGAAATCCGTTCTTATGACGGCCCTCCTGTTCGTATCATGGAGGTTTGCGGAACACACACTCATGAGATCTTTAAGCTTGGGGTAAGGCAGATTCTCCCTCCCCAGGTTACATTGATATCCGGTCCGGGATGTCCTGTGTGTGTGACACCGGTGGACTATATTGATAAAGCCATCTATCTGGCATTGGAAAAACAGGTGACGATCTGTACCTTTGGTGACCTGGTCCGGGTTCCCGGATCCCAAGGAAGCCTGGCGAACGCCAGGGCAAAAGGGGGCAAGATCCAGATCGTGTATTCTCCCCTGGATGCTGCGGATTATGCCGTGGAACATCCCGAGGAGGAGGTGGTATTTCTCTCCGTTGGTTTCGAGACTACCACACCGGCTTCCTGCCTTGCGGCGAAAAGAGCCAGGGAAGCAGGGATTTCCAATTTTTCCCTGCTGGTAGCCAACAAGACCATGCCTTCTGCCTATCGGGCTTTGAAGGACAGTGTGGATGTCTATCTGTATCCCGGGCATGTCAACGCGATCATGGGCACTGATACCTGCCGGGAACTGGTGCAGGAAGGTGTCAGCGGAGTGGTTGCCGGATTTACGGCAGAGGATATCATTCATGCCATGGCCACGATATTGAAACGGTATGCCCAGGGAGAACCGTTTTTTGAAAACTGTTACGAACAGGTAGTTAAACCGGATGGAAGCCCTGGCGCCAGAAAATTGATGGAACGATGGATGGAAGCCTGTGATACCGAATGGAGGGGGCTGGGGGTTATCCCCGGATCCGGAATGAGATTGAAGGAAGAATTCCGGGATATGGATGCAGAGATAAAATTCGCTGTTCCCAAGATGCAGGGTTCTGCCCCTACGGCCTGTCGCTGCGGGGAAGTTCTTCAGGGAAAATGCCTTCCCACCGAGTGCGGATTATTCGGGAAGGCCTGCAACCCTCTGCATCCCGTAGGTGCCTGTATGGTCAGCGGAGAAGGTGCCTGCTCTGCTTATTATAATTACGGGAGTCGATAAAAGAAAGGACAGTACTATGGATAAAACAGTGACTCTTGCCCATGGCGCAGGAGGAAAACAGACAAATGAATTGATCGATCAGGTATTTAAAAAACACTTTTCCAATCCGGACCTCACCAGTGATGATGCTGCGGTCCTTTCGCTGGATACTGAGAAAATCGCATTCACCACGGATGGATTTATCGTCTCTCCCCAGGAATTCCCCGGGGGCAATATAGGAAAACTTTCCATCTGCGGTACAGTGAATGATCTGGCCTGTATGGGTGCCAGACCAAGGTATCTCTCCTGTGCCTTTGTCATCGAGGAGGGTTACTCCATGGAGAAGCTGGAGAGAATCGCTTCGGCCATGGAGAAAACAGCAGCAGAAGCAGGTGTCAGGATTGTAGCCGGAGATACCAAAGTCGCGGGAAAGGGTCAGGTGGACGGTGTATTCATTACCACCACGGGAATCGGAACCCTCCAGGAAGGAGTCCGGACTTCCGGTTTTTCTGCCCGTCCCGGAGATGCCATCATCGTAAGCGGCGACATCGGACGTCATGGATTGACCATCCTTCTTGCGAGAGAGGATCTGGGCATTGATGCAGAGGTGACCAGTGACTGTGCACCTTTGTGGGAATGCGTGGAGTCCATGCTGGGTGTGACTCAGGACATCCATGTGATACGGGACGCCACCCGCGGAGGCGTAGGAACCGTGCTGTATGAGATTGCAGAGCAGAGCGGAGTCGGAATCCTCCTGGACCGGGCAAAGATTCCGGTACAGGAGAGCGTGCAGGGTGTTTGTGGTATGCTGGGCCTGGAGCCTTTATACCTGGCCTGTGAAGGACGTCTGGTTGTCTTCGCCCCCCGGCAGTATGCCGAAAAACTGGTGGAGGTGCTGCACACCTTGAAACCTTCCGCCCAGGCTGCCATCATCGGAGAGGTGACGGAGGACCAGCCCGGCCGGGTTGTGGTAACGACCGAGATTGGTGCGCAGACCTTGCTTCCCCCGCCCGGTGGAGAACTTCTGCCAAGAATCTGTTAAGTGCTTATTCGGTACTTTCGGAATGCAAGAGACATTGGCAATACTTAAAAACCATGGAGGTCCGGAAAACTATGACAGAGACCAAGACAGATAACAGGATCGCTGCATTGTCCATCATTGTGGAAGATCCGGAGAAAACGGAAGAACTGAATCAGGTGATTCATGAATACGCGTCCTTTGTGATCGGGCGGATGGGAATTCCATACCGGGAGAAAAAAATCAATATTATAAGCCTTGTGCTGGATGCTCCACAGAATGTGATCAGCAGCCTGTCCGGAAAGATCGGGCGGATCAGAGGGGTCACAGCCAAGGCGGCTTATGCCAAATATCAGTCCGGCGACTAGTATCCGGCGGATAAATTGACTTTTTCCATACCCGATGCTAAGATAATAAGGACTTTGCTGTAAGTATAATCGACATCACAGAGATAATGACGTTCCATTATAGTGGGAGCCCCGGAAAGAGAGGAAGATAATGAAGATTTTGGTGACAGGCGGAGCGGGATACATCGGCAGCCATACTTGTGTAGAACTATTAAACCTCGATTACGAAGTCGTGGTGGTGGACAATCTGTATAATTCTTGTCAGGAAGCCCTGGACCGTGTAGAGAAGATCACGGGAAAGAAACTCACATTTTATGAAGGAGATCTGCTGGATAAGGACTTTCTGAAAGAAGTCTTTGAGAAGGAAAAACCGGAAGCAGTCATTCATTTTGCAGGATATAAAGCTGTGGGCGAATCCGTAGCAAAACCCCTGGAGTACTATCACAATAACATAACCGGAACCCTGTTCTTATGCGACGCCATGCGTAAGACCGGCTGCAAGAAGATCGTATTCAGCTCTTCTGCCACGGTCTACGGGGATCCGAAGGAGATACCTATCACTGAAAACTGTCCCAAGGGACAGATTACCAATCCTTATGGCCAGACCAAGGGAATGATCGAGCAGATCCTCACAGATCTGTGTGTCAGCGATCCTGAGTGGAATGTGACCCTCCTTCGCTATTTCAATCCCATCGGTGCGCATCCATCGGGCCTGATCGGGGAGGATCCAAAGGGTATCCCCAATAATCTGGTACCTTATATCGCAAAAGTGGCAGTGGGGAAACTGGAGAAATTAGGGATATTCGGAGATGACTATGATACGCCGGACGGAACGGGAGTCAGGGACTATATCCATGTGGTTGACCTTGCCGTAGGACATCTCAAGGCCATCGAACATCTGAAACCCGGTGTGAGCATCTATAATCTCGGCACCGGCAATGGCTACAGTGTCATGGATGTGGTCAAAGCATATGCCAAGGCCTGCGGACATGACATCCCTTACGAAATAAAACCCCGGCGTCCCGGTGACATCGCAACCTGTTATTCGGATCCTTCCAAAGCGGAGAAGGAGCTGGGCTGGAAGGCTCAGTACGGAATCGAGGAAATGTGTGCGGATTCCTACCACTGGCAGTCCAACAATCCGGACGGTTATATAAAGAAATAAAGATCGATAAATAAAAGGGGGAGATCATATCCCCTCTTTTCATGATAAAACGAGGCATGATTATGAGAGAACAATTAAGGTTACTGAGAAAAGAGATGGACAGATTCCACATCCACGCTTATCTGATTCCCACGGATGATTTTCATGGGTCCGAAAATGTGGGGGAATATTTTAAAAGCCGCGCATATATATCCGGATTCACGGGATCTGCGGGAACCCTGCTTGTCATGAAAGACATGGCAGGTCTGTGGACGGATGGCAGATATTTTTTACAGGCTGCAAACCAGCTGCAGGGCAGCGGGATCACCCTGTTTAAAATGGGGGAGAAAGGGGTTCCCACCATCGAGGAATACCTCAAGGAGAATCTGGAGAAGGGTATGGTCTTTGCCTTTGACGGGCGATGTATGATGGCGGATCAGGCAGAACGATACAATCGTATCGTACAGAAGGCTGGAGCACGCCTGGAGACGGATCTGGATCTGGTGAACGCAATCTGGGAAGACCGTCCCGCCATGTCAGCAAAACCTGCCTGGATTCTGCCACAGGAGTACAGTGGCCAAAACTGTTCCGATAAGATCCGTACCGTTCGGGAGAAGATGAGGGAGCTGGATGCGGATGCTTTTCTCCTGGCTTCCCTGGATGACATCTGCTGGCTCCTGAATGTGCGGGGAAATGATGTGGAGCATACCCCGGTAGTATTAAGCTATCTTGTCATCTGCCAGGATCAGATTACCTGGTACCTTCAGAAGAGTTGCCTTGATGCCGGGATGAAAGATTATCTCCGTGAAAATGGGATCCGGACGGAGGAGTACTATCAGATCTATGAGGATATCGCCGGCCTGCCTGCAGATATATCAATCCTCTATGAACCTTCCAAAACAAATTATCTGCTGGTTTCCTCCATTCCCGAAGGAATCAGACACATACAGAAAGATAATCCTACAGAGATCCTGAAGGCGGTGAAAAATCCCGTGGAGGTTGAGAATCAGAGACTGGCTCATATCAAAGACGGTGTCGCCCTTACCAGATTCATGTACTATCTGAAAAAGCATGCGGTTGAGCAGGGTGAGACGGAGGTATCCCTGGCAGATCATCTGGTTAGACTCCGAAAAGAACAAGGCAACTATGTGGAAGAGAGTTTCTCTCCGATCATAGGCTATGGAGATCATGGTGCCATCATCCACTACAGTGCGGATGAGGAGACGGATCGCCCTGTGGAAGCGAAAGGATTTCTCCTGGTGGACACCGGTGGACATTATCTGGAGGGAACCACTGACACTACCAGAACCTTTGCCATGGGACCTTTGACCAGAAAAGAAAAAGAAATGTACACGGCCGTTCTGCGGTCACATATCAACCTCAGCGCGGCACGTTTTAAAGAAGGGTGCAGCAGCCAAAGCCTGGATATTCTCGCCAGGATGCCGCTGTGGGAACTGGGAATTGATTATAAACATGGGACAGGACATGGTGTGGGATATCTGTTAAATGTCCATGAAGGCCCCAATTCCTTCCGCTATCGCACGTATCCTTTCCGTGAGAAGGAGTGCGTCCTTCAGGAAGGCATGATCACTTCCGATGAACCGGGCGTCTATCTGGAAGGAGAGTTCGGAATACGCCTTGAGAATATGATCGTATGCTGCAAAGATCCGGAGTATGATTCCTTCCTGCATTTCGAGCCCCTCACTATGGTGCCCTTTGAAAAAGAAGCAATTCTGACGGAAAATATGACAAAAAAAGAGATTGCATGGCTCAATGCCTACCATGCGAAAGTCTATGAAAAAATAGCCCCTTATCTACCTTCTGAAGAAAGAAAATGGCTGCAGGAGGCCACGGCATTGCTGAAAGATTAAGCCAAAACTTGAAATGGAGCAATATATTTGATATACTTAATCAATGTCAATTGGTCTTAAGAGATCATATCAATGCAGTTAGGAGGGCATCATGAAGAAGCCAGGTATGATAAAAACCATACTCTCCCTATTATTGAAGGTTGTAGTTGTAGCTCTGCTTATGGCAGCAATCGGGCTCGGATCTTTTCAGGGGATGACAAAATATATCACAGGCAGTTTTTATGACTTTAAGAAAGCTGCCAAGGAATCTGAAGAGAAACCTGTGGAGCAGGAAGAACCGACCCAGGTGAAAGTGGATGATAAGAGTGAGGAATCCATCCTGCTCTTTGTGGACAGCGAGGACGATATGTACGAGTACATTATCCTTTCCATGATCAACAAAGACACCCATGCCATGAATTTCCTCTTCATCCCGGAGAACGCGCAGACTCAGGTGAACCGGAAGACACAGAAGACCCTTGCCAAGAAGATGGGCGAAGTCGGCTCAACGGTGGAATTCAGGGATATAGAGAGAGCTTATACCGGAACAGAACGATATGAGATTCTCAGTGATATCATTGCTGAGATGTTGAATGTAAAAGTGGACGGATGGGATCACATGACGGCAGCCGGGGCAATCTCCTTTATGGATACCGTAGATTATGTGAACCTTACTCTGAATGACCCTGTTACTTACCGTGATTCGGAAGGGATCCTACGCAAGATTGAGGAGGGTGAAGTACAGCTTTCCGCTAAAGATGCCTTTGCCTACATTACCCATCTTGACGGAACCAGTGCCCAGGAGTCCAATCGTCTGGAGCGCATGAACGAATATACGGACAAGTTCATGAGCAGATTGCGTGCAAAAAAGAAAGCTGCCGCTATAGTGAAAGCATACCAGAAGCAGGTGGAATCCTCTCAGGGCAGGTCCATGGATTTGTTTAAGGAGACATTGAAGGCAGCTAAAAACAGTGATTTTCTCACTCTGCGTATCCTTCAGGGAAGTGAGTCTGGAAATACTTTTCTGATTGACAGCCAGAAAGCACAGCTTCAGGTAGCCACTTTGTCCGCCCAGGCAGCTTCCTATTCTTCCCTGGGAAACGATTCGGATGATGAATCCAATGAAGATTCTTTTGATGAGGACAACGGAGATTCCAAGAACTTGTCTATTGAGATCTATAATGCCGCTTACGTGCAGGGACTGGCAAGCGAGTGGCAGTATTATCTGGAGGATGAGGGCTATAATATTACCCTGGTTGACACCTACCAGGATGAAGGCCCCATCTCTACAACCCGGATCATCCTGAAGAGGGATGGAATCGGGGAAGACCTGTTGCGCTATTTTAGCGGCGCAGATGTTTCTGTCGGAGATATTGATACCGGTGGCGATATTCAGATTTATGTCGGAACAGACCACACCAACGTAGGAGTTTCCGAGTAATCGTGGATATGCGAATAGAAAGGAACTGTATATGAAAGAACATACCAGGAAAGTGGTTGATGTGCTTGGCATAGATGTTTCCGTAGTCTTTCCGGACAAAGCGGTCAATATCACCATGAATTATATTAACCGGAAAGAACTGAGCACAATTTTCTTCCATACCGCAGAGAGTTCGTTGTTTTGTCAGTCTCATGATTGGGCAGCCCAGTCTGTAGATAGTTGTAACCTGGTCCTTCCCGGGGATATCTATATGGAGCATGCCATTGCCCACACCGTTTTCGAGGGGGAGAACCCCACGGGGAACGGTCAATATGCAGAAGAGTATCTGAGAAGGCTTATGGGAAGACTTTCCCGGGAATCCCGGGAGATATTTGTGGTGGCTCCGGGAGAAGAAGAACTGGAGACACTCAAGGAGGATATGAAGTCAGCCTATCCTGCCATCACTCTCGATGGAGGCATTCTTTCGGAGGAATCAGAGCTTGGCAAGGAGAATCTTGTAAATGAGATCAACGGTACCATTCCGGATGCTGTCTTCCTGTGCCTGCCGCCGCAGATACAGCTCAGTATGCTGGCTGAGTATGTACCCATGATGAATACTCATCTGGTGATCTGTATCGAGAGTTTCAAACCATCCGTATTGACCGGGACGGAAGTTGTTCCAAAATGGATTGAGACACTGCATCTTACAGGCCTTTATCAATGGTTCCGGAAGGAACAGAAGATACGGGAAAAAATCGTGGGATCCATCTTTAAAAAGACGGTGGAGGAGACGAAGGAGTAGAATAATAATTAGATGGAGAGGATGATTCCTCTCCATTTTTTTGTGGAAAATGTCTAATGATATAGTTGATGAAGATAAATTCTACAAAAAAATTGTGCATTTTCTATTTTAATTTTTAGGGATTTGTATTAGAATGGCAATATAAGCATCTAAATCATATAGTAAATAGTATAGATTTCCTAAAAAGATTTAGGAGGGACAGGAGAGTGTAATATGATTTCTAATCAGATCCTGCAAGATACCATTGATGGTATCAAAGCGATTACAAGGATAGATCTGTGTGTCATGGACACGGAGGGGAAGCCCCTCGCATCTACCCTGAATGCAGTTGAAGAATACAGGGAGGCAGTTCTGGTATTTGCGGATTCTCTGGCGGAGAGTCAGGCACTGCAGGGTTATCAGTTTTTTAAGGTATTTGATGACAATCAGCTGGAATATATCGTCCTGGTGAAAGGTGAGACGGACGATGTATATATGGTTGGTAAGATGGCTACCTTCCAGATTCAGAATCTTCTGGTTGCCTATAAAGAACGTTTTGATAAAGATAATTTTATCAAGAACCTGCTGCTGGACAATCTGCTTCTGGTGGATATCTACAACAGAGCGAAGAAGCTTCATATCGAGACGGACGCAAGGCGCTGTGTCTTCATCATTGAGACTCAGTCCGAGAAGGATAATAACGCCTTTTCCATCGTTCGCAGTATTTTCTCTTCCAAATCCAAAGATTTTATCACAGCGGTGGATGAAAAGAATATCATTCTGGTGAAGGAAGTCAAGCCGGGAGAGAAATACACGGACCTGGAGAAAACAGCCAATGTCATCGTAGACATGCTGAATACGGAGGCACTGTCAAAAGTGAATGTGGCTTACGGAACCATCGTCAATGAGATCAAAGAAGTATCCCGTTCTTATAAAGAAGCCAAGATGGCCATGGACGTAGGAAAGATTTTCTATCAGGACAACAGTATTGTCGCCTATAACCGGTTGGGCATCGGCCGTCTAATCTATCAGCTTCCGCTGCCACTTTGTAAGATGTTTATCAAAGAAATCTTCGAGGGCAGATCCCCGGATGAGTTCGATGATGAGACATTGACCACCATCAACAAATTCTTTGAGAACAGTCTGAATGTGTCTGAGACCTCCCGACAGTTATACATCCACAGAAACACTTTGGTATATCGTCTGGATAAGCTTCAGAAGAGCACCAATCTGGACCTGAGAGTTTTCGAGGATGCCATCACATTCAAGATTGCCCTGATGGTCGTCAAGTACATGAAATATATGGAGAGTCTGGAGTACTGATCCGGACTGATATGCCGGCATCTGCCGGCATATATTTTGTGTGTGCAGACTTTTCCCGATACCATCATAAGGAACCAAAGGCAGTTTGTCATGAGATAAAAAGGAGAATAGTTATAATATGGATTTTGATCAGAACACCTCGGAAGAAAGAAATGAGGAAACCCTACGGGTTATCGAAAAAAAGAGCAGAAAAAGAAGGCCGGCTCTGGGGCCCGTCATAATTCTGGGTGTGGTTTTATTTGTCGCAGGTACCCTTTTCGGTTCTCTGTATTTTTCCAGATTTATGGGTAAGGCATCCGAATTGAACACCGACCGTATCATTCAAAAACTTTCTGCGATACAGATGCTGACGGATAAATATTACCTTGAGGATTATGATAAAGAGGATACGGAGAACGGTATCTATACCGGTTTTGTAAGAGGCCTCGATGATCCTTACTCCGCCTATTATACGGAGGCGGAATACAAGCAGATGATGGAAGAAGACTCCGGGGAATACCGGGGAATCGGCGTTACTGTTGGAAAAAATCCCGACAATAATTACACGGAGATCCTCCTGGTGAATAAAGGGGATCCGGCTTATAATGCAGGAATCAAGGTTGGGGATTTTATCCTTGAGGTAAATGGGAAAGATACCTCCACCATGACATTGACTGAGGTAGTCACGGAAATCAAAGGTTCCGATGACCCGGTATTGCTTAAAATCTACCGGAGCGGGGACGAGTTTGAAGTATCTGTGGAGAAAAGTACCATCTCCATCAACAGTGTCAGCTACGAGATGAAAGATGATAAGATCGGTTATATATCCGTAAGCCAGTTTATTGAGAACACGGATGAACAGTTTATCGATGCGATCAATGACCTGGAATCCCAGGGGATGAAAGGGCTGATCGTAGATCTGAGAGACAATGGCGGCGGTTTGCTGGATTCCTGTGTGAACATGGTTTCCAGAATTATCCCGGAAAATGATCTCGTCGTATATACCCAGTATAAAAACGGAGAAAGGCAGGATTACAACAGTAATTCGAAGGATGTCTTGAAGGTCCCAATGGTGATTCTTACCAATGAGAACACTGCCAGCGCTTCAGAGATCCTGACAGGTTGTTTGAAGGACTATGGTCTTGCTACGGTATTGGGTGAAAAGACCTACGGAAAAGGAATCGTTCAGTCCATCATTCCTATGGGCGATGGTTCCGCCCTGAAACTCACCGTATCGGCATATTATACTCCCAAGGGAACCAGTATTCACAAGAAGGGAATCGAACCGGACGTGAAGATGGAGATGACGGACGAAGACTGGAAAGAGGCTATGGAGAATCCTGACAAAGACAAGCAGATCAAGCGAGCCTGCGAGATACTGAAGGATTCCGCAAACTGATTCCGTGGTAATCTATTGAATTCCAAGGCCTGTCAGGAAGGATTGTACTTTCTCATCGAAGGTGTAGTCGAGACTCTTGTCAAGGGAAAAGATCCGATAGGATATCCCGGTGGTCAGCCGCAGGGACTCCGGATCATAGAGGATATTCAGATACATTCCCTCAATGTCTTCTCCCCGGAAAGAGACACCGCTGTCCTTTATCAATTCCATAAGATCGGATTCTCTGAGAGCCAGGATGATCTTGCATCCAAGAGGCAGCTGTTTCCCTTTAATCAGGGAAAAAATCCTGGGGCGCACTTCCTTCCAGTAGCTTAAGCTGCGGGTCAGGTTATGCCGGGTATCCGTATCATAGAATTCTTTGTTGATGTGACCGTCAATATGGTAGGTTATTCCCATTTTGATGGAAGCCTCCACGAAATAAAAGTGATCGAAGGTTTCCGAAGTCAGTAACCGGGACATGAAAGAACGGATATCATTTATCTGAAGGGAAAGCATCTGGTTCCTCCTAACTGTTGGATTTTTTATAAACCCGGAACATAAATATGATAGCATAAACAATGGAAAGAAGAAAGAAAATGTTATTTGATTGTCTTAAGAAAGGAACCGCGCCTAACCGCGTGGTTTCCTATGCAAAAGAGTATCTGTCGGAAAATGGATTCGAAGAATTGTACTATGATAAGATATTTCACCCGGTTCACGGAGGAAGATATTTTGTGACCCCCTTCCCGGATGTGCTTTTTGCTTTTACCGTGGGGGAGAAGATCAAGTTCCTCCAATCCATGAGGATGGCTTTCGCTCACCTGGATCAACCGTGTTTTAAGATCAAGGGAAAGGCGGACCGGACCAACTTCGGTTGTGGACAGCTTAATGTTGAGATCTACGGGGGTATGACGGAGCATACCTGGTTTGATCGTCCATTAGGTATCGCCGGCATGGTTGCCCTCCGTGGGGAAGATGCCTTTGAGCCGGAGATGATTTCCTACGACAGCAAACGTCCTGTGGCGATCATTCCCGGTATCGCCATACATATGAAGAGAGAGATGAACAATGGATGGAAGATCGACAGGCAGAAAGAGTTGCTCCCGGTGATTGGCCTGGGTAAACAGTGGACCGAAGGAAGCTTTCTTAGCTTCCTGGGATCCGAATTGCAGGTGGATCCTTCGGAGATACTCTCTTACGATCTGACACTTTATAATGATGAGCAACCCCGCTATGTGGGGATTAATGATGATCTGATCGTATCACCGCGTCTCGACAACCTGGCTTCTGTCTGCGCCCTGTTGGAAGCAATCACAGAAGCGGACCGGGAGGATGGGATAAACCTTATCGGACTCTTCCACAATGAAGAGGTGGGAAGTGTATCAAAATCCGGTGCGGATTCCACACTTCTCTTAGGTATATTGAAACAGATCTTCCATGCCCTTACCTGTAGTGATGATATGCTGAGGGCTTCTCTGGGACGAAGCTATTATCTGTCGGTGGACGGTGCCCATGGTGCTCACCCCAATTATCCAGAGTGCAGTGATATCACTACCAGAGTGATCCTGGGAGAAGGAGTTGCCATCAAGAGCAGCAGTACAGGAAACTATGCTTCCGACTGCAGGATGAAGGCAATCATGACAGGGATTGCAGATAAATATGATATCCTTCTTCAGGAGATGGCCAACAACAGCAACATACGGGGCGGTTCCACTCTGGGACCCATGATCGGAGCCGGCACACCTATGTACGGCTGCGATATCGGTGTTCCCATGTGGGCCATGCATTCCGCCATGGAAACCATCTCCAAGAATGATTATGAGGCTTTATGTCAATTGCTCACTGCCTTCCTGAATGACTAAAGAGGTGCTGCTATGGAAGTAAAGATATATACAGACGGCGCTGCCAGGGGAAATCCCAACGGGCCCGGCGGCTATGGTGTCGTACTTTTGTACGTGGACGGGAAAGGAGTCACCCACAGGAGGGAGCTCTCCGGCGGTTATGCGAAAACCACCAATAACCGTATGGAATTGATGGCGGCAATCGTAGGGCTGGAAGCATTGATACGACCCTGTGACGTGGAGCTTTACTCCGACTCTCAGTATCTGGTCAAGGCATTTAATGAAGGCTGGATACAGAACTGGATCCGGAAAGGATGGAAGAGAGAGAAGAATAAAGAGGTAAAAAATGTGGACCTGTGGAAGCGCCTGCTGGAAGCCAGGGAGAAGCATGATGTCCGCTTTATCTGGGTGAAGGGACATGCGGGGACACCGGAGAATGAACGGTGTGATCAGCTGGCAGTTTCGGCGGCTCTGGCTGAAAATCTCCCGGAGGATCCGGGGCTTGCTTATTCGTGATTTCAGAGTGAATTTTCCCTTGTTATTTTCTATGTTTTTTTGCATATTAATAGAAAGTATGATATAATTTAATTGTGTAAATGCGTAGGTGTATACTACTCTGATTGAATGGGGGTGTTTCTATGGAGATACAACTATGGAGAGAGTTTTTGTCACCATACCAATTGGCAGTGGATGAGCTGAGTATCAAATTTCGACATATGAAAGAAGAGTTTGATATTCAGGGATTATATTCACCGATCGAGAAAGTAGAAGGAAGAGTCAAGAGTATTGACAGTATACTGGATAAATTACAAAAGAAAAACATTTCGATGAATGATATGGAGGACAAGATAGAAGATATCGCAGGAATCCGTATTACTTGCCAATTCGTGGAGGACATAGATCGTGTCGTAGAGATGATAAGAAACCGTCAGGACATGGAGATCCGTCTTGAGAAAGATTACATCAGAAATAAAAAAGATAGCGGATATCGAAGCTACCATATGATCATATCTTATGTGATACAGACGATTCATGGACCCAAAAGACTACCGGCAGAGATTCAGATCCGTACCATGGGAATGAATTTCTGGGCGACGATTGAGCATTCGCTCCAGTACAAGTACAAAGGCAGTATCCCGGAACGTGTCCAGCAGAAACTGAGTGATGCGTCTGCAGCCATTGATGATATCGATCATGCTATGTCAGAAGTGCGGGATGAGATCATGGATGCACAGGTTTATCATCAGAAGAAGGAGAATACCATCAAGGATATCCTGAACAACATCCAGAATCTCTACAAGATTGCCAACAAGAGAGAGGTTAATAAGATTCAGGATGAGTTTTACCGGATCTATCTGCTTGACGATCTTCCTAAACTGCAGCACTTTTCAAAACAGCTTGATATCATCTCGGAAGGATACCGGGCACAGAGCCTTATTTAGAGAAAAAGAATTCATCTTAAGAAGGGTCGTCGTAGTAATACGACGGCCCTTCGGTAGTTGAGGAGATATACGATTGGATAAACAGATCAGACTGGATAAATATATAAGTGAATCTACCGGAGACAGTCGGAGTAAAAGCAGGCAATGGATTAAGAAAAAGAGAGTGAAGGTAAGTGGACTGCCGGTGACGGATCCCGGATACAAGATTACTCCCGGGAGAGACGAAGTTTGTCTTGACGGTATCCCCCTGGAATACAATTGTCATCATTATCTGATGCTCCACAAGCCTGCGGGTGTGATCTCTGCCAGAAGTTCGGATCAGGGGGAGACCGTCCTGGATCTGGTGCTTGGACAGGATTATCAGGAAAATGTATTCAGCCCCACAGTCTATCGTGATGTTTTCCCTGTTGGCAGGCTGGATAAGGATACGGAGGGCCTGCTTCTGATGACCGATGACGGGGATTTGGCCCACAAACTGCTTTCCCCAAGAAAACATGTGGAGAAATGTTATTTTGTCTTGCTGGACGGCCCTGTGGGAGAAGAGGAATCCAGGACCTTCCGTGAAGGACTGGACATCGGTGATGAGAAGATGACGATGCCTGCCGGGATCCGCCCGGCGACGGAGGAGGAAGCAGGAAGCCATCAGCCGGATCAGCTGTCCGGATACGGAGCCATCGTCACACTGAAGGAGGGCAGGTATCATCAGGTCAAACGGATGGCCCGGGCCGTGGGAAGAGAAGTGGTCTACCTGAAACGGATTTCCATGGGAAGTCTGGTCCTGGACCCCTGTCTGAAACCGGGCCAATGCAGACCTTTAACTCATGAGGAAGTTGAGCTTTTGAAGGAAAACAATTCTTGACCCATAGTCAGGATATGGGTTACTATCAGATGGAAGAATCGGAGGAGCGGATGAGCAGGAATAAAGGGTTTTTACCGACCAACCGAATAGAGATGAAAGAAAGAGGATGGGAGCAGGCGGATTTCGTCTATGTCAGCGGAGATGCCTATGTGGATCATCCTTCTTTCGGCATGGCCATTATCACCAGGATCCTGGAGGATTCCGGCTATAAGGTTGCCGTGATCGCACAGCCTGACTGGAAGGATGATTCCAGTATCTGTGTCTGTGGGGAACCGAGACTTGCTTTTCTGGTGTCTGCCGGAAATATGGATTCCATGGTAAACCACTATACATCCGCTAAGAAAAGACGGCATCAGGACTCCTATACACCCGGGGGCGGCTTTTCCGCCAGGCCGGACAGGGCAACCATCGTATATTCGAATCTTATCCGCAGGACCTACAAAAATACACCGATCCTTCTGGGTGGCATCGAAGCCTCCCTGCGCCGCCTGGCTCACTATGATTACTGGAGCGATACGGTAAAAAGGAGTATTCTCCTTGACTCCGGGGCAGATCTGCTTATGTATGGTATGGGGGAACGTTCTGTTCTGGAGATCGCCGAAGCCTTGGAGGGCGGCTTACATGTGAGAGATATCACTTATGTACGGGGGACGGTATTCCGGTGCAAGGACCCGGAGGATCTGGGGGGAGATGTGGTGGTTCTACCCTCCTGGTCACAGATTACCTCTTCCAAAGAAGCCTATGCCAGAAGTTATTATCAACAGTATATGAACACCGATGCCATCACGGCGAAAACCCTGGTGGAACCTTATAAGGAGAAGGAATACATCGTGCAGAATCCTCCTTCTCTGCCCTTGTCAACCAAGGAGATGGACCACGTCTATGATCTGCCTTATATGAGGACCTGGCATCCTTCCTACGACAGTAAGGGAGGCGTTCCGGCTATCCGGGAAGTGAAATTTTCTCTGGTGAGCAACAGGGGATGCTTCGGAGGCTGCAGTTTTTGTGCCCTCACTTTCCATCAAGGCCGCAGGATACAGGTCAGAAGTCACGAATCCATTTTGAAGGAAGCCGGGATCATGCTGAAAGATCCGGACTTTAAAGGATATATTCATGATGTGGGAGGGCCTACGGCAGATTTTCGCCATCCTGCCTGCCGCAAGCAGCTGACGGCAGGCGTTTGCAACCACCGTCAATGCCTTTTTCCCACACCTTGTCCAAATCTCAATCCGGACCACAGGGATTACATGGATCTGCTCCGCAAATTGCGTGCTCTTCCGGGTGTGAAGAAAGTATTTATCCGCTCCGGTATCCGTTTTGACTATGTGCTGGCAGATCAGAAATCCGGTTTTCTGGAAGAACTGTG
The DNA here is from genome assembly GCA_946538445.1 of uncultured Lachnospiraceae bacterium. Taxonomy (GTDB): domain Bacteria; phylum Bacillota; class Clostridia; order Lachnospirales; family Lachnospiraceae; genus Anaerobutyricum. The sequence continues at coordinate 9,960 of CAMNGO010000001.1, read as the reverse complement.
CAGGTACCATGTGAGCGGTCAGCTGAAAGTGGCCCCGGAACATGTATGTGACACCGTACTAAACCGGATGGGTAAGCCTTCCAATGAAGTCTACGGACGATTTAAAAGGCTTTATGAAAAGACAAATCAACGGCTGGGAAAGAAACAGTATCTTGTTCCCTACCTCATCTCATCCCACCCGGGATCGGGGCTGAAGGAGGCTATCGCCCTGGCGGAGTATGTGAGAGATCTGGGATATATGCCGGAACAGGTACAGGACTTTTACCCGACTCCGGGAACCATCTCCACCTGCATGTTTTACACAGGTCTGGATCCCAGAGATATGAAACCGGTCTATGTACCGGTGTCAGCCAAGGAAAAACAGATGCAGAAGGCCCTGATCCAGTACCGGAATCCGGATAACTATGAGCTGGTGAAAATGGCCCTTATCAAAGGAGGAAGGGAAGACCTGATAGGCTACGATGAGAAGTGTCTCATCCCGCCCAGGAAATCCTCCGCCCATAAACCGAAAACTTCCGATTCCGGCCAGGGGAAAAGAAAGCTGGCTTCCCATCAGAAAGACAAGAATGTAAAACAGAAGAGACGGAGCCCGATCCGGAATAAACATAAAAAGAAATCATGAGGATAAAAAGATGATCGCGATCGTGACAGGTGCCAGCTCCGGAATGGGGAGCGAGATGGTAAAACTTATGATAAGAACCAAAGTAACTTTGGATGAAATATGGATCCTGGGACGTAGAAAGGAACGTCTTATCTCTATGCAGAAGAGGTTTCCCGGGACCAGATTCCGCCTTGTTCCCATTGATCTTACCGTCAGGGAGGAAATGGAATCCTTTGGCAGGCTTCTTGAACAGGAAAAGCCTGAGGTTAGGATCTTCGTCCATGCCGCAGGTTTCGGGATCATGGGAAGGATCGATGAGATTCCCGTGGAAGAGATGGAGGAGATGGTAGATACCAATGTAAAATCCTGTGTCAGCCTGACAAGCTATATCCTGCCCTATATGGCAGAAGGAGGACAGATGATCTATTTTGCTTCCTCCGCAGCTTTTCTTCCACAACCGGGATTTGCAGTGTATGCGGCAAGTAAAGCATTTGTATTAAGCTATGTCCGTGCCTTGCGGGCCGAGTGCAGTCACCGTGATCTCAGGATAACAGCGGTCTGTCCGGGGGCTGTGAACACGGAATTTTTCAATCGGGCAGCTGCGGACCGTCCCCTTCCCGCATATAAGAGAATGGTGATGGCAGAAGCGGATGCAGTGGTAAAAAAAGCGTGGAAAGACAATAATAAGAACCGGGAGATATCCGTGTACAGCCTTCCTATGAAGCTGTTCCGGATTGCGGCAAAGATCATTCCCCACACCTGCTTTCTTAGGTTTATGGGGCACTGAAGGTTAGTACCGGAGGATGTATCGTATGAAAGAGATTTCTGTTAGCAGGGTGGAGGAAGGACAAAGACTGGATCGTTTTCTGGGGAAATGTCTTCCTAATGCATCCGGCGGCTTTTTGCACAAGATGCTTCGGAAAAAGAATATTAAATTAAACGGGAAAAGAGCGGTGGGCTCCGAGACGATACAAGCCGGAGACCGTATTCAGATATTCTTTTCCGACGAAACTTTCGAGAAGTTTTCATTCCGGCCCTCCCCATCCAATCCGGGAGGCAGGAATAAAGATAAATCACACCGACGGAAACTGACGAGGGAACAGGTCTTCCTTCGGAGTAAAGTTGAGATCCTTTTTAAAGATGACGATATCGTAATACTGCATAAACCGGCAGGGATGCTGAGTCAGAAATCTGTGCCGGAGGATGACTCTCTCAATGATTATCTGCTGGATCTGTGCAGAGATCAAGGCTGGCTGTCCCAGGAAGCCATGGAACATTTTCGACCCTCCGTGGCCAACCGGCTGGATCGCAACACCAGTGGAATTGTCCTTTGCGGTATTTCCACAAAAGGACTGCAGTTCCTCTCCAGGATATTAAAGGAACGCGACCTGTCAAAGTATTATCTGGCCCTGGTGGCCGGCACTGTCCCCAGGTCCTGTCTGATCAAAGGCTATCTGACCAAAGACGAAAAGAAGAATAAAGCTTTGTTTTCCGAAATGCCCAGGGAGGGCTCCGTGCCCATCGAGACAGAATACCATGTGCTGAAAGCAGGGGATCATGTCACTTTGTTAAAGATCCGCCTTATCACCGGAAAGAGTCATCAGATCCGGGCCCATCTTGCAGCGGAAGGATACCCGATCCTTGGGGATCCCAAATACGGGGACAAAGAAATAAACCGAAAGATGAAGAAGGAGCTGGATATCTCCTATCAGATGCTTCATGCTTATGAAATTGACTTTGACAAGCATTATGACGGTCTGGTGATTACCGACCGGATGCCGGATGTATTCCGCCGGGTGCTTGATTATTATGACATGGATATCCGTTGAGGAGTACATAAAGGAAGGATACATATATGGGAACATGGAATTCCAGAGGATTGCGGGGATCTGTCCTCGAGGAAATGATCAATTATACCAATGAAAAATACAGAGAGAGGAAACTGGCCCTGATTCAGAAGATTCCTACTCCCATCACCCCGGTACGGTTTGACAAGGCCTCCAGACACATCACGCTGGCCTACTTTGACCAGAGATCTACCGTGGATTATATGGGGGTTGTCCAGGGAATCCCGGTATGCTTTGATGCCAAAGAGTGTGCGGTGGATTCTTTTCCCATGCAGAATTTTCACGAACACCAGATCCGCTTTATGAGTGATTATGAGCAGCAAGGCGGTATCGCCTTTTTCCTCCTGTATTTTACACACCGTCAGAAATGCTATTATCTCAGATTGAAAGAGTTTCTGATTTTTTATGAGCGGATGAAGGACGGAGGACTGAAGCATTTTAAGTATTCTGAATTAGATCCGGATTATTTTGTCCCTTCCAAAACGGTATTTCATCTTCATTATCTGGAGACCCTGCAGAGGGATCTCCGGGACAGGGAGCCTTCCAAGAGTTGACGAATATAGTATTTTCTTTTATAATAAGTTCGGTAATTTGTAACTATTGAAAGTTACCTATTTGTGAAACAGGGTCTGCCGAAGAAGAGCAGATGCAGGTGAATAATCATGATTAAAAGTATGACAGGCTTCGGCCGAGGAGAATATATCGCGCAGGATCTGAAGATCGTTGTGGAGATGAAAGCGGTCAACCACAGATACAGCGACATCAATGTGAAGATACCCCGCAAATTAAGTTTTCTGGAACAAGAGGTCAGGAATTATCTGAAGAAGGAGATTCTGAGGGGAAAGATCGACATCTTTATAACCTATGAAGATCTGGCAGACCGCAGCAGCCAGGTATGTCTCCACGAGGAATTGGCCCGGGGATATTATGAGGCGATCAACAGATTGTCCGCCAGTCTGGATATCCCAAATGACGTCTCTGCCTATCGGATCTCCCGTTTCCCGGAAGTGCTGTCTCTGGAGGAAAGTGAGATCAACCAGGACAACGTTCGCCTTGTGCTGATGGAAGCCATCGGTCTTGCCCTGGAACAGTTTACACAGAGTCGGATCCTGGAGGGGAAGAACCTTCTTGATGACATTCTGTCCAAGCTGGATGGTATGGATGAGAAGATCACCGTCGTGGAACAGAGATATCCTCAGATGGTCAGTGACTATCGCAAAAAACTTGAGACCAAAGTACATGACCTGCTCACGGATGCCAATATCGATGAGTCCAGAGTTGCCACAGAAGTGGTGATCTATGCGGACAAGATCGCTGTGGATGAGGAGACGGTACGACTGAGAAGCCATATTTCCGCCATGAGAGGAGAACTTCTTTCAGGGGGCGGCATCGGGAGAAAGCTGGATTTCATTGCCCAGGAGATGAACCGCGAAGCAAATACTATCCTGTCGAAGTGTAATGACATTACCATATCCAATGTGGCGATTGACCTGAAGACGGATATTGAGAAGATCCGGGAACAGGTTCAGAATATTGAGTAAAAACAGACCGGGAGTTTATTATGGCATCCTTTGTGAATGTTGGTTTTGGGAATGTGGTGAACAGTGAAAAGATCGTATCTATGGTGAGCACCGAAGCAGCTCCCGTCCGGAGGCTGATTCAGAATGCCCGGGACGAAGGCAGGGCGGTGGACGCAACCTGTGGACGAAAAACCAAGACCGCAGTGATCCTTGAAAGCGGTCATGTGGTATTGTCCGCTCTGACCACAGACACCATCACAAGCAGATGTAATCAGATGGAGTCCGACTCCTCTCTTATCTAGGGGAGCCAGGCTGAAAAACAGATTGAAAAGAGGAAGAAGAATATGGATAAAAAAGGGAATCTTATTGTTCTGTCCGGTTTCTCGGGCGTGGGAAAAGGTAAGGTTTCAAAAATGCTTGTAGAGAAATACGGCTATGCGCTTTCCGTATCTGCCACCACCAGAAGCCCCAGAGAAGGAGAGGTACATGGAAGAGAGTACTTCTTTCTGGACAAGGAAGAGTTTCTGGCTTCCGTAGAGAAGGATGGCTTCATTGAATACGCAACTTATGTAGATAACTATTATGGAACTCCCAGAGCCTATGTGGAAGAGAAGCTATCCCTCAATCACAGTGTGATTCTTGAGATCGAGGTGCAGGGAGCTATAGCAGTAAAGAAACAGTATCCGGATGCGATTCTCATCTTTATCACAGCGCCTTCTGTAGAGGAGCTGAAGGACCGCCTGACAGGCAGGGGGACGGAAGAGGAGGATGTGATCCGCGCAAGACTGCAGACCGCCGTGAGAGAGTCCGGATATATTGATCAATATGAATACATTGTCTGCAATGAAAATGGAAAAGTGGAGGAGTGTGCGGACCGGATCCACCATATCGTAGAGAGCAGAAATCTGCTTGTCTCGAATCAGAAGAACTTCATCCACACATTAAAAGAAGAGTTGACAGATTATAGATAAACCACAGATTAGTTATAGAATTGTCAGTACTGAAAGGAGAAACCATGTTACATCCATCCTATACCGAGATTTTAGAGAAAATCAGAGAGAATGAAGATATTCCAAATGTGGACAGCAGGTATTCCATCGTGATTGCCACATCCAAGAGAGCCAGGGAACTCATCTCCGGCAAGGCCCCCATGGTGGATGCCAAAGAGAACGATAAGGCATTATCTATTGCTGTCGAAGAGTTAAATGAGAATAAGATTGTCATCCTTCCGGAACAGGAAGAAGATGATGAACTCGTTTTCGAGGGAGAGACAGAAGAATTTGAAGAAGAATAACCGATCATCATACTGCAATCAGCCGTTTTCCGACTGATTGCATTCTTTTTCAATACACAAGGATATCACTGCATATAACTTTAATTCAGATGGGAGATATTATGATTTTAAGTTCATTATTAAATCAATTGGAATACACTTGTCTGCAGGGAGACCTCTCTGTGGATGTGACTGCGGTTGTGAACGACAGCCGTAAACTGGAAAAGGGCTGCCTTTTTCTTTGTATCAAGGGTGCCTCCTTCGATGGTCATAAATTTGCCTCCGAGGCAGCAGATGCCGGTGCGTCGGTTCTGGTAGTCCAGGACCGGGTGGATGCCCCGGAGAGCGTGACGGTCATTCAGGTGGAAGACACCAGAAAGGCTATGGCCCTGATCTCTGCTGCATGGTTCGGTTATCCTGCACGGGAGCTGAAAACCATAGCTGTCACCGGAACCAAGGGAAAGACCACAACCACTTATATGATTCATGACCTTCTGGAATCCATCGGTCTGAAGACCGGTGTGATCGGGACCATAGAGGTTGTCATCGGAGATGAGCATATCTCTGTAAACAATACCACTCCGGAATCCTATGACATTCACCGCTATTTCAGACAGATGGTGGATGCAGGATGCCAATGTGTTGTTATGGAGGCTTCTTCCCAGGGCTTTAAGCTGAATCGTACTGCAGGTATCGAATTCGATTACGGCCTGTTCACCAATCTCTCTCCGGATCATATCGGGCCGAACGAACATGAGAATTTTGAAGAATACATGGCATGTAAAGCCATGCTTTTCCGGCAGTCCAGACAGGGATTTGCCAATCTGGATGACCCGCATTTTGAAGAGATCACAAAGAATGCCCTCTGTCCCATTCGGACCTTTGGCACAAAGGAAGGGGCGGACTTGCGGGCAACGGATATCCACCTGACCAGGGATACGGATTTCCTCGGTGTGGATTTCCGCATCAGCGGAGATGCAGAAGGCGAGATCAGCTGCGGTGTCCCCGGAGTCTTTAATGTACATAATGCACTGGGAGCCATAAGCGTCGCCCTGGCCTTTGGCATCAGCCTAAGTCAGATCAATCAGGCACTGAAACATTTCACCGTGAAAGGAAGAGTTCAGATCGTTCCCACCGGTTATGAATACACACTGATCATCGATTACGCCCACAATGCCATGGCCCTGGAGAGCATACTGAACACGCTGCGGGAGTATCATCCAGACCGGCTGATCAGTCTCTTTGGATGCGGTGGTAACCGTGACAAATCCCGACGCTATGAGATGGGGGAAGTCTCCGGAAAGCTTGCGGATCTCACTGTGATCACCTCGGATAATCCCCGAAACGAAGAACCTCAGGCAATCATTGATGATATCATAAGCGGGATGGAGAAGACCGATGGAAAATATATATCCATCATTGACCGCAGGGAGGCCATCTCCTATGTGATGAATCACGGGAAGCCGGGAGACATCATTATCCTTGCCGGAAAGGGTCATGAAACTTACCAGGAGATCAAAGGCGTGAAATATCACATGAGCGAAGAAGAAATCGTTCAGGATGTTCTGTCCGGAAAGTATTAGACGGGAGTATGATGACGAAAAAATACGCAGACGTAATTATAGACATTTCTCATGAGGCACTCGATAAGGTATTTCAGTACAGAGTGCCTTTTTCATTACAAGGAGAAATCAAACCGGGAGTCAGGGTACAGATACCCTTTGGCAAAGGAAATCAGGTGAGAGAAGGATATGTGATCTCTCTGTCTGAAACTGCGGATTATCCGGAGGAGCTGATCAAAGAGATCCTGGCCCTCTCCCCCAGGTCCCTGGCCGTGGAATCACAGATGATCCGGCTGGCTGCTTTTCTGAAAGACCGTTATGGGTCCTCCATGTATCAGGCCCTGAAGACGGTCATGCCCGTAAAGAAGACTGTGACCAAAAAGAAGAAGACAGAGGTCGCTCTCCGACTGACTATCCCCGAGGGTGAAGAGCTGCTGAAGCAGTGGGAGAAAAAGAATTACCGGGCAAGAAGCCGTTTTCTGGCTGCTCTTCTGCAGAATCCCGACCATACACTCGGCGGGGATGAGATAAAGAAAATCGGATCGATTACCCGGAAAGACCTGACAAAATTGGAGGAAAAGGGGATCATCACTGTACAGAACAGGATTCAGTACCGCAATCCCTTCTCTTCTTTACAGAAGAAAGAGGAGAGGATTCCCCTCAACCGGGACCAGTCTGCCATCCTTCAGGAATTCACCAGGGACTATGAGGCGGGTGAACACAAGACTTATCTGCTTCACGGGGTCACCGGCAGCGGGAAGACAGAAGTCTATATGGCTTTGATCGATGTGGTTCTGGGCATGGGAAAACAGGCCATCGTGCTCATACCGGAGATTTCCCTGACATTTCAGACTGTGAGACGGTTTTATGAACGTTTTGGGGAGCAGATTGCGGTGATCCACTCCAGAATGTCCCAGGGAGAAAAGTCAGACTCATATATGAGAATCGAACAGGGGGAGGCCAATATTGTGATCGGCCCCCGCTCTGCCCTTTTTGCCCCCACCGGAAATCTTGGCCTCATCGTGATTGATGAGGAGCATGACGGGGCCTATAAAAGTGACAGCACCCCCAAATATCATGCCAGGGAGACAGCCATATTCCGGGCCGGGATGAACGAAGCCAGCGTGGTGCTGGGATCCGCCACCCCATCCATGGAGTCTTACACCCGGGCACAGCGGGGGGAGTACACTCTATGGACCTTAAATAAACGTGGAGGTGATGCAGTTCTCCCCAAGGTATCCATCGTGGACCTGAAGGAAGAATTCCATCAGGGGAACCGGTCCATGTTCAGTGCAAGTCTCCGGGAGAAGATCCAGGAGCGGATGGAGAGAAAAGAACAGATCATGCTGTTTTTGAATCGCCGCGGTTTTGCAGGATTCGTCTCCTGCAGGGCGTGCGGTACCGTGATAAAATGCCCCCATTGCGATATCTCCCTGACCTATCATCGGGACGGGACATTACGGTGCCATTATTGTGGCTTCTCCAGACCTTACTCCAGAGAATGTCCGGTATGCAGACGTCCTCACGTGGCAGCCTTCGGGCTTGGCACAGAGAAGGTGGAAGCAGCTTTGCTGGAAGAGTTTCCCGGTGTGAGAGTACTGCGCATGGATATGGATACCACCAGAAGAAAGCACTCCCATCAGAAGATGCTGGAAGCATTTGGGGAAGGTCAGGCGGATATCCTGCTGGGCACGCAGATGATCGTCAAAGGGCACGACTATGAAAATGTGACTCTGGTGGGGATCCTGGCTGCAGATCTGTCTCTCCACAGTCATGATTTTCGAAGTGGGGAGAGAACCTTTCAGCTGCTGTGCCAGGCTGCCGGCAGGGCAGGCCGTGGCAGAAAGCAGGGGGAAGTGGTCATACAGACATATTCTCCGGACCATTATGCCATCCAGGCAGCAGCGGACCAGGATTATAAGAGATTTTATGAGGAAGAAGCTGCTTACCGCAAGATGCTCCGTTATCCGCCCTGGTCCCATATGCTGGTGATATTGGTTCAAAGCGGGGAGGAAAGTCAGTCTGCCCTGGCAGTGCAGAGAATCCAGAAGATGATCGTGCAGAGTCAGAAGGGGATTGAAAACCCGGTATCGGTACTCAATCCCGGACAGGCTTCCCTGGCTAAATTAAAGGATACTTACCGTCAGGTAATCTATCTGAAACATGTGGAAGCAGAGAGATTGATCGATCTGAAGGACAGGCTGCAGGCTGTGATCGATACCCATCCTTTGTTTGCCGGTGTGAGTGTACAGTATGATTTCGACCCCATGAACAGCTACTGATAAAGAGCAATAGTACTTTACGCGTTAGTGCACTGATGATATAATATTATATTGTGATTTTGTGTTATTTAATTAATAGAAACAGTTAATAGAGATAGATAGCAGGAGGATTTTATGGCAATACGACAGATACGTTTCATCGGAGAAGACTGTCTCGGTAAGGTTTGCAAACCGGTGAAGCAGATGAATGACCGTATGAGAACTTTGATTGAAGATATGTGGGATACCATGTATGAGTCCAGAGGAGTGGGTCTTGCCGCTCCCCAGGTCGGCGTACTGCGCCGCATCTGCGTGATTGATGTGATGGATGGCGATCCCTTTGTACTGATCAACCCGGAGATTCTGGAGATGTCGGGAGAACAGACGGATGATGAAGGCTGCCTCAGCGTTCCGGGTAAAGTGGCTTCTGTCACCAGGGCAGATTATGTGAAAGTAAAAAGTTATGATATGGATATGAATGAAGTGATCATTGAAGGGGAAGGACTTCGGGCCAGAGCCATGCAGCATGAGATGGACCATCTGGAGGGTATCCTGTATGGGGAGCGTGCCAATGAGCCGTACCGTGATCTGGAAGATGACGAGGAGATTGAAGAAGAATGAGAATTGTTTTTATGGGAACACCGGAGTTTTCCGTTCCGACCCTGGAATGCCTGATCAGGGAGCATGATGTGGTAGCGGTTGTCACACAGCCGGACAGACCCAAGGGACGGGGAAAGGCCATGCAGTCATCTCCGGTTAAAAAGACGGCCCTTGCTCATGACATACCGGTGTATCAACCTGTCAAAGTAAGAGAGGAATCATTTGTGGCTATCCTGAAAGAACTGGATCCTGATGTGATCGTGGTAGTTGCTTTCGGGCAGATTCTGCCGGAGAGC